>JBAZZY010000016.1 GCA_041658565.1 Actinomycetota bacterium
TGAAACGACCGATCGGTCGCACTCGAGGCTCCTCAGGCCTTACACGCGCGCGCCGAGCTTGCGGAGCTGTTCGAGGCGCTCCTCAAGCGGGGGATGCGACATGAAGAGCTTGCCGAGACCCCCTCCGCCGCGCAACGGGTTGCACAAGAACAGGTGCGATACGGCAGGGTTGACCTTCAACTGTGGGATCCGCCGGGATGCACCGTCGATCTTGATGAGTGCCTGAGCGAGCGGCGTGGCATCGCCGAGCAAGTGCGCCCCGCTCGCGTCGGCTTGCGCCTCGCGCGAACGCGACACCGCCATCTGGATGAGCAGCGCGGCGATCGGCGCGAGCACCAGCGACAGCAGCCAAGCAAGCGCGCCGAATGGACCCGCATCGCGACGGTCTCGCCCTCCGCCGCCGAACATCGCTCCCCACATGGCCATACGTGCAAGCATCGTGATCGCGGCGGCCACCGTCGCGGCCACCGCGCCGATCAGGATGTCCCGGTTGCGCACGTGGGACAGCTCGTGCGCAAGCACTCCCGACAGTTCTTCCTCGGAGAGGATCTCCAAGATGCCCTCGGTGACGGCGACGGCCGCGTGTTGCGGGTTGCGGCCGGTGGCAAACGCGTTCGGCTGTGGCGCGGCCATGATGTACAGGCGCGGCATCGGCATGTTGGCTGCGGCGCACAAGTTCCGAACCGTACGGTACAGCGACGGCGCATCGGCCTCGGCAACCGGGCGCGCGCGCGTCATCGCCAGAACGATCTTGTCGCTGAACCAGTAGCTGCCCAAGTTCATCACGGCGGCGAGTCCGAGGAAGATCAGCATGCCGCTCGAACGCCCGTCCGGGCCCCACAACGCAACTCCCAAGAAGTTGCCGACCGCAACAAGCACGGCACCCAAGGCTGCCATGAAGACGAACGTCCTGAGTGTGTTCCGCGACATCGATCCTCCTCCGACACCGGCCGCCGTGCGGCCGGCCGGTCACATCGATGCTAGCGCGCGCCGTCTCCCGCCGCCGGAGGAGCTACAGGGCGATCAGCGTCGAGCGCGGCGAGAAGTGGTTGAACGCGTCCGGGTACACGGTCACCACGACGATGACCAGCACCATCAACGCGATTGCGACGGTCAACGCCCTCGGGACACCCAAACGCTCCCGGTCCGGGGCCTCACGCAGGATCATCTTCGCGGCGACCTGAACGTAGTAGTAGAGGCCCACCAGCGTGTTGACGACCATGAGCGCGGCCAGCCAGATCGTCCCCCCGGAAATCGCGGCCCGGAAAACAAAGAACTTCGCCCAGAAGCCGGCGGTCGGCACGACTCCGGCGAGAGACAGCAGGAAGAACGCGCCGGCCAGCGCGAGCCCAGGCTCACGCTGCAAGAGCCCTTCGTAGTCGGAGATCAGATTGCCGGGCTTGCGACGCCCGACGGCGATCACGACCGCAAACGCCCCCAAGTTCATGAACGAGTAGATCAGAATGTAGGTCAGCGCCGACGCGAAGGCATCGCCCTGCACCTCGGGGCCCTTCCCGGCGACCACACCCAGCGGCAGCAACATGTACCCCGCCTGCGCGATCGACGAGTACGCCAAAAGCCGCACGATGTTGGTCTGCGACAGCGCGATAACGTTCCCCACGGTCATCGTGGCTGCGGCCAAGATCGCAAAGCCCGGCGCCCAAACGTGGGTGTGATGAGGGAAGGCCAGGAAGGCTACCTGCAGCAAGCCTGCGAATCCGGCGGCCTTCGAAGCGACCGAAAGAAACGCAGCCACAGGCACCGGAGAACCCTCGTACGTGTCCGGTGCCCAGAAATGGAAGGGAGCCGCCGACACCTTGAACGCGAACCCCGTGATTATCAGCAAGATGCTTGCCGAGACCAGCGGATCGTGCGTCCTTCCCTGCAAGGCCTCCGCGATAACGGCGAGATTCGTCGAGCGAGCCACCCCGTAGATGAGCGACATGCCGAACAGCATCACAGCCGAGGCGAGCACACCGATCAGGAAGAACTTGATCGCCGCCTCGTTCGAACTCGCGTCTCGCTTCTTGAACCCGGCGAGAACGAATGCCGGAATGCTGACGGTCTCCAGCGCGATGAACAACGCGATCATGTCGCGCGCGCTCGGCATCACCATCATGCCGAGCAAACTGGCGAGCAGAAGGAAGTAGAACTCCCCCTGCGCACCACGAACCTCCTCGTTGAGGTAGTCCACCGTCATCAGCAGCAGCACGCCGGCAACGGCCAAGAAGAGGAACTTGAACAGCAGCGCGTAAGAATCCAGCACGAACATCCCGTTGAACGTCGTACGGTGCTCACCGATCAGCGTCACAAGCGCGATCGCAGCTCCCACGACTCCGGCCATCGCGATCGCTCCGTTGATCTCTTTGAATCGATCCGGCAAGAACAGATCGATCACGAGAACGGCCAGGAGCGCGCCGGCGAGAACGACTTCCGGCGCGATCGCGTGCAAATCGACCTGAACGGTCGCGGTCGCGAGAACGTGCAGAGCGATCGTCATCTCAGCGGAACACCCTCGTTAGACCGTTCACGGCACCGGTGGTGATGTCGAAGATCGCGCGGGGGTAGACCCCTAGGAAGAGGACGAAGGCCAGCAGCGGCGCCCAGGCAAGCGTCTCGATCGACCGCACGTCGTCGATCTGGCGATCCTTGGCCCACTTCTCCCGAAGCACCCCCAGATTCAGCCGCTGAATGAGCCACAACATGTACCCGGCAGTCAGGATCGTCCCCACGCCTCCAAGAACCATGTAAGTGCGGAACAGCGAATTCGGCAGGCCGGGGGCCGGATTGAATGCCGCGAGCAGCGCCAGCACTTCGCCCCAGAACCCGGCGAGACCGGGCAACCCGAGCGACGCGATCCCCACGAACACGAATATGACCCCCATCCGAGGGATCTTCTGCAGCATTCCGGGACCGATGTCGTCGATCTGACGAGTGTGATAACGCTCGTAGATCGACCCCGCGAGGAAGAACAGCATCCCCGTGATGACGCCGTGAGCGATCATGCCGAAGATCGCCGCGTTGATTCCCGTCGGCGTCAACGTGGAGATACCGAGCATTATGAATCCCATGTGCCCGACCGAACTGAACGCAATCAGTCGCTTGATGTCCTTCTGCGCCAGACAGCACAGCGCGCCGTAGATGATCGCGATAACCGACAGCGCACCAATGTAGGGCGCCCAGTCTTTGGCGGCGTCCGGCAGCAACGGCAGCGCGATGCGAATGAAGCCGTAGGTTCCCATCTTCAGCAGAATGCCGGCCAGCAACACGCTCCCGACCGTCGGTGCGTCGCCGTGCGCGTCGGGGAGCCATGTGTGGAACGGCCACATCGGCACCTTGATGGCGAATCCGAGGAACAAGCCGAGGAACACGAGGTTCTGGAAGCCCACCCCGCCGAAGTGCTGTCCCTGCAGCGCGATCATGTCGAAGGTGTGTGCGCCGCCGACGTCCGACCGGAAGTACATCGCGAGGAAGCCGAGCAGCATGAACACGCTTCCAAACAGCGTGTACAAGAAGAACTTGATGGCCGAGTATTCCTTCCGCTCACTGCCCCAGATCGAAATCATGAAGTACATGGGGACCAGGACCAGTTCCCAGAACACGAAGAAAAGGACCAGGTCCAGCGCCGTGAACGTCCCCGACATGCCGGTCTCGAGCAGCAGGATCAGAGCCAAGAACCCCTTCCGCTTATCACGGGGCTTCGGCATGATCTTGAGCGTGTAGAGCACGCACAGGAACGTCAGCAAGGTCGTCAGCACCAGCATTGGAAGCGAGATCCCATCGACGCCCATGTGGTAACGCGCACCGATCGTCGAGATCCAACTCGTGTTCGCCTCGAACTGCATCTTCCCGGTTGAGCCGTAGTCGAAGCGTGCGAGAGCGACGATGCTAAGCAAGAGCGCCAGCCCCGACGACGCAACGGCGACGAAGTGGATGAGGTCTTTGCGAGCGCGCGGGGTCATCGCAATCAGCCCCGCGCCCACCAACGGCGCGAAGACCACCAGCGACAGCAGCCACTTATCGAACGTCATCGATCCCCTCCGTCAGAAACGAGTGAACAGGAACGCCAAGACCGCCACGCCGACGAACAAGATCGCCGCGTAACGCTGGACATTCCCGGACTGCATCGTGCGCAGAACACCGCTGCCCTTGCGCGTTCCGATTCCAGCTCCGTTGACCGCGCCGTCGATCACCTGCTGATCGACCACGTCGTACACGCGTTGGCCGCTGCGGCGTGCGACCTCGGCGACTCCGTTGACGGCGCCGTCGAACACGTTCTGATTGAGCCAATACATGGCCGACGAGATGGAGTCCCGAATCGGATAGACAATTCCCTTGTAGTAGAAGTCGTCCAGGTAGTACTTGTTCTCCAGGAGCTTGTAGAACCACCCCAGGCGTGCCAGCGGCTCCTCTGCCGGCACTTGCCCGTACATCTTGCGACCAAGCGCAATCCCCGAGACGGCGACGAGCACCGACACGATGATCAGCGGAATGCTGGCGCTCGAAACGTGCGCTTCGCCGACGGCCGTCCAGGTTGCGAAGCCACCCTTCCAAGCTGGGAACCCGACGAATCCACCGACTACCGCAAGCACCGCGAGGAACTTCAGCGGGAACGTCATCGCGGAAGGGGATTCGTGCGGGTGGCCGTGTCCCCGGTACTCCCCTTCAAACGTGAGGTGAACGGCCCGCGACATGTAGAACGCAGTGAGAAACGCGGTGACGATCCCGACGCCGTAGACGATAAGCGCAACGGCAGAGGATCCGTGCCCCTCGGCGGCCCCGCTTCCGAAACGAAATGCCTCGGTCAGGATCTCGTCCTTGGAGAAGAACCCGGCGAGCGGGGGGATCCCGGCCAACGCCAACGAGCCGACCAAGAACGTCCAGTAGGTCGTCGGCATGTACTTCTTCAAGCCGCCCATCTCGCTCATGTTGTTGGAGTGGACTGCGTGGATGACGCTGCCGGCCCCGAGGAACAGCAGGGCCTTAAACCAGGCGTGAGTGAACAAGTGGAAGACGCCCGCGTTTCCTGCTCCGACGCCGAGCGCGGCAACCATGTATGCCAGTTGGCTGATCGTGGAGTATGCAAGCACCTTCTTGATGTCGTCCTGAATCATCGCTAGTAGCGCCGCCATCAGCATGGTGATCGCCCCGATGATCGCCACCACGTTCATCGCGGCCAACGATCCCTCGAAGACGGGGAACATGCGCGCGATGAGGAACACCCCCGCGGTCACCATGGTGGCTGCGTGGATCAGTGCGCTGACCGGCGTCGGACCGGCCATCGCGTCGGGCAGCCAAACGTGCAAGGGGAACTGCGCGCTCTTTCCGATCGCGCCACCGAACATCAAGATCGCAGCCGAGGTCAAGGCGAGCGATCCGATGTCGCCCTCATGAGCCTTCTGCAGGATCTCCGCGATGTCGAAGGTCTTCGTCGAGGCGAACAGCACGAAGATCCCAATGACGAAGGGAACATCGCCGGTCTTGGTGGTCACGAAGGCCTTGATGGCGGCGTCGGAGTTGGACTTGTCTTCCCACCAGAACCCGATGAGCAGGTAAGAGCACACACCGACCAGTTCCCAGCCGATCAGCATCTGCAAGAGGTTGCTGGAAATCACCAGCAACAACATCGAGCCGGTGAACAGGTTGATCGCCGTGAAGTACCACGTGAACCGCTTGTCACCGTGCATGTATCCGGTCGAATAAATCTGCACCATCAGCGACACGGTGGTCACGACTACGAACATCACCGCAGTCAGGCCGTCGACCCGCATCCCCAGCGGCAGGCGGAAGTCGCCCCCGAACGGGAACCAGTTCAACGCGCGAAGGACCGTCGGGCCTCCCCCGCCGATGAAATCCGCGATCGTGACGTACGACAGCACCGCGGCGATCCCAACAGCGGCGATCCCGATCTCGGATCCGCCGCGTCGCATGCGCTTGCCGAACACTGCGATCAGCGCGACCGCCAAGAACGGTAGCGCGGGAATCAGCCACGAGTTCCGCGTGACGATATTTGCAGTCGCTTCGACGACGGCATGCTCGGTCGCAAACAGAGTGGCTACCACTTGAGGAGATCCACCTCATCCACATTGATGGTCTTCCGGTTGCGGAAGATCAGCAGAATGATCGCGAGACCGACACCCACTTCGGCGGCGGCGACCGTGATGATGAACAGCGCGAATATCTGGCCCGTTGCGGTGGCGTCCTGGAACCAGGCGTTGAACGCGACCAAGTTGATGTTCACGGCATTCAGCATCAACTCGATCGACATCAGGACCAGCACTGCGTTCTTGCGAGCAAGAACTCCGTACACACCGACGCTGAATAGAAACGCCCCCAGCGTCAGCACCCACGCAAGGCTCACGACCGCTCTCCCGTCCGCATCATCAGTCCTTCTTCGCCAAGACGATGGCGCCGACCAAAGCGGCCAGCAGCAAGATCGAAACCAACTCGAACGGCAGGATGTACCCGCTGAACAACCCCGTCCCGACGTCCTTCGTGCGCACTACCTGCTGTAGCGGAATCTCGGCCTTGCCGAAGGCACTCCAAATCAGGTACGTGAACACCCCGAAGACCGCTGCGGCGGCTACCGCCGCAAGTCCACGCTGCTCGTTATCCAGTGCCGTGCGACCTATCGGGGCCGCGGTCAGCATCAAACCGAAGAGGAGCAGAACAACGATCGCGCCCACGTACACCAGGATCTGCGTCCAGCCGATGAACTCGGCGCCGAGCAGCAAGAAGATGGCGCCGATCGAGCCGAGGACCCCAACAAGGTACAGGGCTGCATGCACGACGTTACGGCCGGCGACGACGGCGACCGCGGCGACCGCGGCTACGACACCGAAAGCTGCAATGAAGATCGCGCCCCAGTTCATGCTTCGCCCCTCTTGCGCTTGAGGACCCAGGCCTTCTTCGCCATAGCGCGCGCCTCGCGTTCGGACTTGCCGGCCGCGATCTGTTCGGCATAGACGGCTTCGTCGATCTGCGGCGGCGCGTGCTCCTCGGTCGGGGTGGCCTCGGGGGCGGGAACCGCAGGGGCGGCGGCCGGTGGTGCGGCGCCGGGTGCCGGGACCTCCGGCGTCGGAGAGCCGGCAGCAGCCTTCTTGCGGGCGAGAATCCAAGCCTTCTTCGCCATGGCGCGCGCCTCGCGTTCGGACTTGCCGGCCGCGATCTGTTCGGCGAAAACGGCCTCATCGATCTCCGGCGGCGCATGGCCCTCATCTGCTGCGGTCGACTTCGCCGGAGCGGCCACCGGGGCAGCCTCAACGACCGTGGCAGCCTCGACCGCCGGAGCGGCCTCGACCCGCCGGAGCGGCCGGAGCAGCGCCGTACACCTTCGCCTCCTTGCCGATCTCCAGGGGAGGCTCCGCACCTTCCTCAAGAGACGGCGGCGGCGGCACCAAGCCCATCCACCCGTTGAGAGTCTGCATCTCGTGGGTGAGTTCACTCATATCGGAGGTCGAGTACTCGAAATGCGGCGACCAGAACAGCGCGTCAAAGGGACAAACCTCGACGCAGATCCCGCAGTACATGCACAGGGCGAAGTCGATCGCGAAGCGATCCAAGACGTTGCGCGTGCGGGCGCGCGCGCCCGGGGTCTTCGGCGGCACGACATCCTTGTGAGACTCAATATAGATGCACCAATCGGGGCACTCCCGCGCGCACAGCATGCAAACGGTGCAGTTCTCGGGCTTGAAGGCGATAACTCCGCGAGTACGCGGCGGAAGATCGGGCTTGACGTGCGGGTACTGCGCCGTGACTGCCGGCCGCAGCATCGTACGCAAGGTGACCGACATGCCCTTGATAAGCCCGTACACCGCACCGACGCCCTTCACGGCGGCTATCCGTTCCTCGACGGCGCGGGCGCGCGCCCGGCGATCTTCACGAGTCATCGCCATCGCTAGAAGACCACCTTGAAGATCATCGTCAGCAGCACATTCACCAGCGCGATCGGGATCATGTACTTCCAGGCCATCTTCTGGAGTTGGTCTTCCCTCAGGCGCGGATACGTCGCGCGCAACCAAATGACGACGAAGGACAAACCCGCGATCTTGAGGAGCGTCCAAACCGGAGCAGGGATCCACGGAATGAGCACGCCGTGCCAACCCCCAAGGAACAGCACGACGGCGATCGCCGACAGCGACACGACCCCCGCGTACTCCGCGAGCATGAACATCGCGAAGCGGATTCCGGTGTATTCGGTCATGTGTCCGAAGATGATCTCGGACTCCGCGATCGGCATATCGAACGGAGGCCGCGACAACTCAGCCAGAGCGGCCATCATGAAGATCACGAAGCCGGCGAACTGAGGCAGGATGAACCAGTAGGTGGTCTGCGCCTGGGCGATCCCGACGAGGGACAGAGTCCCCGCCTGCATAACGACCGCGGATGCAGCCAGCACGAGGGGAAGCTCGTAGGCGATCAACTGTGCGGCGCCACGCAGCGCCCCGATGAGCGAGAACTTGTTCGCGCTCGACCAGCCGGCCATCAGCATCCCGATAACGCTGATAGCGCTGATCGCCAGCGCGAAGAAGACGCCGACATCGAGGTTCTCTCCCCACCAACCGTTCGCCGCGTCCCCGGCAGGACCGGGTCCGAACGGAAGCACAAGGAACACCAGGATCACCGGGACCAGCACCACGCCGGGAGCGATCGCGAAGACCTTGCGATCCGCGGCGTCCGGGATGATGTCTTCCTTCTGAATGAACTTCACGCCGTCGGCGACCAACTGCG
Organism: Actinomycetota bacterium; assembly: GCA_041658565.1. Lineage (NCBI taxonomy): Bacteria > Bacillati > Actinomycetota > Actinomycetota bacterium. The sequence goes on from JBAZZY010000016.1 coordinate 8,731, forward strand.
CCCACCCGTGGAACTTCCCGGCCTCCATCGGACCGAGACGGGCCTGCATGTGCGCAAGAACCTTGTGCTCGGCATACCCCATCACGAGCGGCGCCACCAAGAAGAACCCCAGGACCGCGCCGAGCTTCAGCGCAAGGATGGCCCACGGGTTCTCGAACAAGTGCGCGAAGATCACCGGTCAACATCTCCCACTACGAAGAACACGCTGCCGAGAACTGCGATCAGGTCGGGCAAGAGCACGCCCTTTAGAAGCGAAGGGATCATGCTCACGTTGTGGAACGACGGAGTGCGCATCTTCATGCGCCACGGCGTCTTGTCTCCACGCGAGACGAGGTAGTACCCGAGTTCGCCGAGCGAGTTCTCCGTCCGAACATACGTCCACCCTGCCGGCGGCTTGATGTTCTTCGGCATCTTGCCGGGCATTACCGGGCCGGCCGGAATCAGGTCGTGGATCTGCTCAATGATGCGCAACGACTGCTCGATGCGCCCGAGAAGGACGCGAAAACGATCGTAGGAGTCGCCATTCTCGCCAACCGGAACGTCGAACTCGACCTGGTCGTACTTCAGGTATGGCTGGGTCTTGCGCGCGTCCTCCGCGACGCCGGAAGCCTGCAGAATCGGGCCGGTGACGCCGTAGGATATCGCCACATCTCCCGCCAGGCGGCCGATCCCGACCGTACGCTTCTTGAAGATCTCGTTGCCCAGCAGCAGGCCTTTGTAGTCGGGAAGCCTCCGGCGCACCTTCGTCACCAAAGACCGGCTCATGGCGAGCGATCCGGCGGGCAGGTCGTCCTTCAGGCCGCCAATGCGGGTGAATGTGTAGTGCAGGCGCGCGCCGGTAACCGCCTCCATGAACTCCTGGATGTCCTCGCGTTCACGGAACGCGTAGAACATCGGAGTCATCGCGCCAAGTTCCAGACCGAACGACCCGATGAAGACGAGGTGGTTGAGAACGCGGTTCCACTCGGCGAGCAACATCCGAATCCACTGCGCGCGCTCGGGAACCTCGAGGCCCATCAACTTCTCGACCGCCAACGCGACACCCAGCTCGTTGCCGAAGGCCGAAAGCCAGTCGTGGCGGTTCGCCAGGGCAATGATCTGCCGGTAGTCGCGCACCTCGGCCAACTTGTCCATCGCGCGGTGCATGTACCCGATCACCGGCGTCGCCGTTGCGATCCGCTCACCGTCGAGCGTCAACACGACGCGCAACACTCCGTGAGTCGACGGGTGCTGCGGCCCGATCGACAGCGTCATTTCCTGCGTGTGCAGCTCCTGATCGTCGGCGATCACGACCTGCACGCCCTCCCCAGGGCCTCCAGGCAGGATTCCGGCCGTACGCATCTCGTCGGAAGGCATCAGTGGGCCGCCTCTTCCGGTTCCTTCTGCCCGGGCCATTCCTTGGCCTCGCGCGTCCTTAGCAAGAACTCCTTGCGCAGCGGAAAACCCTCGAACTCAACAGGAAGCAGCAGCTTCACTAGATTCGGATGGCCTACGAAGTCGATCCCGAAGAGCTCCGAAGTCTCGCGCTCACACCAGTTGGCGCCGCGCCAGATCTCCGACAGCGTCGGAAGCTGAGGATTCTCGCGCCCAACGAGCGTCTTCAAGTTGAGATGGTGCCGGCGGCGCACCGAGTACACGTGCAACACGACTTCGAACCCTTGATCCTCCTCATCAACTGCAGTGAGGAACGTCGGAAAGTCGAAGTGGCACAGCCCGCAGTCGCGCAAATGCGCAGCAACCTCGACCCAGCGCTCTGAGTGCACCCATACGGACACCTCGCCGTGCGCGACCTCGGCGCGCTCGACGGCGCCCGTTGCTTCGGTTAGATGCGCAACGATCTCGTCGGGGCTCATGCGTCGCGGATCTCAGTCTGGAAGATAGGGCCTCCGCCGACCACGATGGGCTCGGACTCGGCACGGCCTGCGAGTCGGTCTTTCAGGCTCTCTCCCGCGATTCGATCCTGCAGGCGCAAGATCCCCTCCAACATCGCTTCGGCGCGCGGCGGGCACCCAGGCACGAACACGTCAACCGGAATCACCTGGTCAACGCCCTTGGTCACGGAGTAGGAGTCCCAGAACGGACCTCCGCAGTTGGCGCAACTACCGAAGCTAATCACGTACTTGGGCTCCGGAATCTGCTCGTACACGCGGCGCAACGCGGGCGCCATCTTGTCCGTGAGCGTGCCCGCAACAATCAGCATGTCGGCCTGACGAGGACCGTGCGCCACCGGAATCACGCCGAGTCGGATGAAGTCGTGACGACTCGTGGATGCGGCGATCAACTCGATCGCGCAACACGCCAAACCGAAGTTCATGACCCAGAGCGAGTACCGGCGCCCCCAGTTCAGGACGAACTTGGCCGGCTGCGGAAAATCGACCTTTTCTACAAGACCCATGCCGCGGCTGCGTCCCTTCCGGTCAGATCCATTCGAGGACCTTCTTCTTCCACGCGTACAGCAGTCCGATCGCCAAGATGCCGACGAACACGATCATCTCGACGACGACCAATCCCGGGTTGGGGAACTTCTCAAAGATCGTTCCGAACGGGAACAGGAATACGCTCTCAACGTCGAAGATCACGAACAGGAAAGCGAAGATGTAGTACCGGATCTGAGACTGGCTCCATCCCTTGCCCACGGGGTCCACGCCGCACTCGTAGGTCGTGTACTTCTCGGGTCGGGGCGTGACCGGCCGCATGATGCGATTGGCAAGGAACCCGACAGCAACGAAACCCGCACCCGCCACTGCGAGGGCACCCAGGGTTCCGTACTGACCCAAGTACTGCGAGTAACTCACGCCGAAAAACGCCCCTACTCCTGATCCGATCCCTCACGCGCCGCGCGCGGTGCCAGCGTCGCGCCGCGCGCATCTTATGGCTTTCTGAGGCGGGCGTCATGTTAACGCAGCGGCCGGGCATGCAAAAGCCGCCGCAAACCCGGACCCTAGGGCGAATGGACGGCCGCAGCTCAGGCGCTGCGAAGCCGGATACCGTCGAAGTTCGTGTAACCGGTCTGGTCGTAGAAGGCGCCGTAGATGTCGATCCGCTTAAAGGAATTCGGAGCCGTCACGGTCTTCTCGACAAACGTCCAGTCATGTGGCTCCCGCGCGAACGGGATGCGCTGCCAACCGGTAGATCCGTCGCGGTTCCGGAACGCGATGATGAGCCCAACGAAGCCTTGAGACGAGGTCCCGGCGCTCCGACTCCACGCCGACACCACGAACCTCCTGCGTGCGCTCCCGGCCACCGGGACCCCCTGAACCACGCCTCGACGGGAGCCGCCGGACAACCTCAGGCTGCGGCCTCCATCACGGAACAACGTCGAAACCGGTCCATCGCCGTCAGCCAGGTCGCGACCAGTCCACGAATCCAGACCTCTCTCGAAGAACGGGTTCCGGCTCCAACTCTCCACGACTCGCACGTCGTCGAAGTACACCTTTCCAGTCTGACCGGCCACCGACAGGTAAACCACAGCGTCTGAGAAGGGCTTATCGGCCCGCACCATCGTCTCCACTTGCGCCCAATCGTGCTCGGCTGAATCCAGGGGCAATACCACCGCCGTACGACTTCCGTCGGTGTTGACGAAACTCAGATTCATTCGGATCGGCCCGCCGGCCGCATCCGTTCCCACGTTCTTTGTCCAAGCCTGAACCACGTACCTCATGTACCGGGGACCGGCGATCCTTACCTTCTGATAGACGCTCTTCGACTCGGGCGAACCCGAGAGGGCGAGGGCCCGAACCCCGTCCTGAAACTCCGCGTCCGTCACGCCGTCTGCGCCGGCGAGACCCTGCGTTCCCCAACTCGCCAGACCTACCTCAAAGGACGGGTTCCGGACGACCGACTCGATCAGGCGGATCGCATCGAAGTGCCCGGTGCCGGTCTGGTCTTGGAAGACCGCGGAAACCGTCATCGAGGCCAGTTCGCGCGTGCCGCTCGTGAGCAACTCCCTCTCACCGTACGTCCAGACGTGGGGCGCGCGCGAGAACGCCAGATCCCACCGGCTGGTCGCACCGTCGGCGTAGGTTGCGACCGCGGTCAGTCCGACTGCCCCGCCGTCGGACGAAGAGCCCGTGGTTCGACTCCAGCCTCCGAGAGCGAACCGACGGGCCTTCCCGCTCGCAAAGGCAACGGTCTGCGACATCGACTTGGAGCCGCCGCCCGTGAGAGCAAGGGAAGCCTCGCCGTCCCTGCGGACGTCGGTGACGACCCGGTCGGCCCGATTCGTGCCTGCGGCCGCCCAACCCGTGAGCCCGCGTTCGAATGAACTGTTCGTCAGCAGATTCGGCGCAGCCTCGATCCAGCCCGAGAGCACCTCAATCGAGACGTAGAACACCGGGTTCATTGTCGAGTAGCCGTCGGCGATCGCACGGAAACGCTCGGTATAGGTCCCCGGCTGCACGCTCGAGGCGTTCAGAGGGACATCGAATTCGGCCGTCTCCCCCTGCCGGACGTCGTCGGCCTTCGAGCGCGAGACGTTCCGGGTCACAGCAGCGGCGCGCGTCGGTGAAACCCAGCCGGGCCCGCTGAAATCCTCAACTCCTGCGGCGGCAAGACGAACCTCGCCGCCGATCGGCCACGCTGCAGTACCCGTGTTCTTGATCCTGGCCCGGAATGTCTTGGTATCACCTGCGCGAATCGAGACCGACGCGGGAACCGACACGACTTGCCCGGCCCAGTACTTCACGTCGAACCAGTTGCTCCGCACGCCGGCACCACTGAAGGCGCTGCGCCAGTCCCCGCCGCTGAGAGTGACCTCACCTTTCGTTCCAACAAGCTTCATCTCGTTGACCCGGCCGCCCCATTCGCCATACCCGTTTCGCTTTGTAACGTCGACGCCGGTAAGCCCACCGATCTCCGGCCACTTCGCCACGACGTCGGCGACCGTCACCACTCCATCCCAGTCGTGATACGGGCTCACCGTATCTCCGGCGTCGGGAACGGCCTTCATGTACGCGACCGAACTGGGCGCCGTGTATCCACCCGTGGAAGACGAGTACTCGGCAAGAATGGGCTTGCCTCCATAAAGAAGGACCCGACCGGCGGTTGCGTCCACAGCGGAATTGGACGACGAGTACTCCAACGCGATCCGCGAACTGCTCGCGGACTCTTTGCGCGCGTAGCCGTAGTACACCTGGCACGAAGTCGTGGAGCAGATGTCGTAGCTGTTGCCCTTGGATCGAGCAGCGTCTTTCTTGTACACGGAGTACGTACGCGCGGCGACGGATTGGCTCTTGAGCGCCTCGGCAGGCCAGGAGGCCGGGGATTCGTGGGGCACCACCCCGTACAGGTACTCCTCAAGCCTTAGCTCGTTGATCGCGCGCATACCGTCGTTCGACGAATAGCGCGCGATCAACGATCCGCGGAAGTACCGCGTTCCGCCTTTGCTGTTGGCGACCAGTTGCAGCACACTCGACCCGCGCGTGAACACCACGTACTTCGACCCGCTGGCCACCGCGGCCCAGGGACCTTTCCACGACGCCGAACGCTCCACGGCGTACTTCGAGCCTGTGTAGCGAGCACGAAGGTAAGGATTCGCGTCATCGCTGGTAGCGATCGCCGCGCCATCGGACCACGAGACGGTAAACGGGCGATCGGCGGTTACCGTGACGCTGGGTCCGGTGGCAACGAGTACCCGAATGTCTTCTCCATTGCGCTTGCCCTGGGTTACACCGGAGTAGAAGTGCGTGACAATGTCGGTCCAAGCCTTCCCCGACTGCGCCATGCCCTTGGCACCGTACTGACCCATCCCGCGCGCGTGCCCCCAGCCGTGGCCGGGGACGAACAACTTCGCATTCGTCGGCAGCGGAGCCGTCGCCGCGCGCGCCTGGGCTGCGGGACCGGCGGTCGAGAGCGACGCCACCGGCAACGAAGCGACGACGGCGACACACAGCGCGACGACCAAACAACGACGCATACCCCAGTTCCCCCTGTGTGAACTGTCCTCCACGACGGCAAAGACCGTCAAGTGGAGTCTCGGCAATTGCCGGGGGAAACCTTTAGCCCGAAAGATGACAATTAGCTCGAAAAACCACGATAGACGACAACTCTACTCAGCAGTTGACTGCTGCAACGCCGAGTCGACGAGGTCTCAGACGCCGCCCGAGCCATCGCCGGTCGACGACGACGCGTCCGAGCCGCTTACCGCGTTCGCGACGTTTGCGGAGGCGGGCATCTTCTGCCCGTTGCTCTCTAGGTAAGCCCGCACCACGTCCTCCGGCTTACCGATCATCCGCTGTGAACCCTTGTCCAGCCACATGCATCGATGACACATCTGAAGAATGGCGTCCATGTTGTGCTGGACCATCACCACGGTCGTACCCCGCTGGAACAGCTCGCGCATCTTGTCGGCGCAGCGCTGACGGAAACGCGCATCTCCGACCACAAGCACCTCATCGACAACCAAGATCTCGGGGTCCACGTGCACCGCGACGCTGAACCCAAGACGCGCCCGCATTCCGCTGGAGTACGTGCGGACCGACTGATCGATGAACTTCCCGAGTTCCGCGAACTCGATCATGCTGTCCAGCCGCTGGGCGATCTGCTCGTGCGTCAGTCCCAGCAAAAGGCCGTTGTAGTGGATGTTCTCCCTGCCTGTGAGTTGCCCCTGGAATCCGGCGCCGAGCGTGATGAGGCTCGACACCTTTCCTCGGATCAGCAGCTCGCCTTCGTCGGGGTGGTAGATGCGCGCAAGAACACGCAGCAATGTCGACTTACCCGAACCGTTGGACCCGATGACTCCGAACACCTCGCCCTGGCCAACGTCGAAGTTCACGTGCCGAAGCGCCCAATGTTCCTCCATCGGAGGCTTGCGCTGAATGAAGTGCGCGATGCGCGAGTGGACCGTAGAGTCCCTCGTTCCTTTTAGCCAGAATCGCAGACCGAGGTCGCGCGAGCGAAGCGCGTATTGACTCATAGCATCTTCCCAAAATGGGGCTCACGCCGCGTGAAGTAGAAGCCTCCGGCAACGACGAAGATCCCGCCGAATACAAAGGAGTACAGCAAGTCCCACACCGGAATACTGCCGGTTACAACCGCCCCCCGATACGACTCGAACAGCCCCGTCAGAGGATTGAGATGCATCAACCGGCGAGCCCATTCGACGTGAAGCGAATCCAGCGTGTACAGACCCGGCGACAAGTAGAACCACAGCCGCAGCAGGTTCACTGTCAGCCCGGGCAGGTTGCGGTAGTTAAGACCCCAGACCGACATCGGATAAGCGAGCCCCAGGATCAAGACGGACTGAACGAAGACGACGAGGGGGAGGGCAAGTATCGACCAAGACGGAGCGATCCCCAGAGCAATCATGAACAGCGGAATCACCAACAAGCCGACAAGGAAGTGCGCCAGCCCAACTGCGATCTCGGTGATCGGGAGCAACGCGCGCGGGAAGTACAAGTCGGTTACCAGATTCGAGTTGGCGCGCACGACACCCATGGATCCGATCAGCGATGACGCCAGCCACTTGTACGGAAGCACAGCCACCAGCACTTGGAGCACCTGAGCTCGGGGCGTGCTCGTGCCCCCCCGCAAGACGTTGATCAGGAAGTAGTAGACGGCCGTGAGCGACAGCGGTTCCATTAGCCACCACGCGAAGCCGACGACGTTCATCTCGTAGGAACTCTTCAACTCGCGACCCGCCAGCACGCGAATCAGGCTTCGTCGCTGCCACAACTCCCTCACGTAGTGCCGGTATCCGGCCACCGAGCGGGCTGTCTCAAGCACCAGTTGGTCGGCATCGAGCACGCGAAAGGGAGCACCGTCCCGTGCTTTGATCCGGAGGACCGGCGCAGGCTTCGGCGAGGCCTTTGTCTCCGGGGAGAACTGAGAGCGTTTCTTTCCGAGGCGCATAGTGAGTGCCGAGTTGGCTGGGTGAGAGTATATCGGCTCACCGTCCGGGACGAATGCGGGGCACCTCGCCCTGGTCGAACAGCCTTCAGGGCCCGTCGACGACGACGGCTTCAAGCAGGCGGAGCTTCTCGCGGTCCCAGTCGAACCGCTGCACCGACAGCCGCGCGCGCGCAGCGCGCGCGGCGAGTCCCTCCGGATCGGCGTCCGCCTGCCGGATCTTCTCGCACAGGTCGTCCAGATCGCCGGGACGCACGAACAGGAACTCCTCGTCTGTAAACGCGCGCGCGAAAGCCTCGGTGCGCGCGCACAACACCGGCAAGCCGAGGGCCGCCCACTCCAGCACTTTCGTGGAGAAACAGAATCGCATGAGAGGGTCGGTTCGATGGGGTTGCCCCCCCAGCCAGCACTCCCCCACGATGCCCGGCACGCGGTCGAGCGGCACGGGGCCGTCAAACAACAGTCGATGATCGACACCCTCGGCGCGCGCCAACTCACGGAGCCGAGGGACGAGGTCTCCGTCTCCAACCACGCGCAGTCGAAGAGCTGGGATATCGTCTCGAAGCCTCCCAAGCGCACGCACCAGCGTGTCCACGCCGTACCGGTCCGCCACCGTCCCCGCGTACAAGATCGTGCGGTCGCTCGGATCACGCCGAATCGCGGCCGGCGAGCCGGAGAACACACGCGGGTCCGGAGCATTCATGACGACGGAAATGTCGGAACGCCGGCGTCCGGAGCGAGTAAGCACGTCGGCCAGCGCCTCGTGCACGGTAACGACGCGGCTCGCGAAGCGACATGAAATTGCCTCCTCGACGAGCAGTGCCCGCACCAGTGGATGCGCATCCGCCAGGGCGTATTTCGACTGGAAGAACTCAGGCATCGGATCGCGAACGTCCAAGATCACGCGCGCGCCGAGGATCCGCGGAACCGCCGCCGACAAGACCAGCGCGTTGGGGATCGAGAACACGTAGACCAGGTCGTAGCGGCGCCGAATGTGCAACGCCGTGATTGCCACGAGGCACAGCGCCGCGAAACTCAAATACTCATAGATGTATCGGAACTTCGAGCCGCGACGTCGGCGCGCCGGAAGTCTGCGAATGAGAATCCCGCTCGCTCGCTCCGTCACGGATTCACCCTCGTCGCGCGCGCACAGCACCTCGACATCCCACCCGGCAGCGGCAAGCGCCTGCGCGTGCCGGCGCGGCCGGGTATCACGCAAGTAGTAGGAGTGAGTGACGATGAGCGCGCGAGGCATCGGTCCCTACCTTCCCGCGGCCGCGTCGCCCGACAGCAGATGCCCTTCGTCGACGTCGATCGACCGCCCGGTCGCCGCAGAGCGCAGCGCAGTCTCCGCGATCACAACCGCGGCGAGGCCGTCGAGCAGCGAAACCCCGGGCTCGCACTCCCGGCGCGCGGCGGCCGCAAATGCCACGAGTTCGGCGCGCAGCGGCTCTTGCCTCTGAATCGCGTACCGAATCATGTTCCCCTCGCTGACCCCGGACACCTGCGCGAGCGGAGCGAAGTTGGGGTCGGCCTCCGAGTTCTCGTAGAAGGTCAGATCCTGGGTCAGGTAATCCACGACGAACATGCCGCGCTCCCCCGCCACCGACAGCTCGCGGATCTTGGTGGGAGTCAACCAGTTGATGTCGAGGAGACCGACGACATCGCTTGCGAAACGGAATAGGCCTGTGAATAGATCCTCACGCATCGAGTGGATCCGCTGGGCGGTCTCGGCATAGACGCGAGTGATCGGCGCGCGCGCGACCTGGCGCATGATGTCGATGTCGTGCGTCGCAAGATCGATCGTCACTCCGACGTCGCGGATGCGGGCAGCCATCGGACCCGTACGACGGCTCTTGATCTGGAAGATCCGTCCGAGCGGCGCGTCGGCAAGTCTGCGCTCTAGTTCCAGCACGGCGGGGTTGAAGCGCTCGATGTGGCCGACGGTGGCGACCGCGCCGGTTCGCTCAGCGCATTCGACGATCCGGCGCGCGGCGGCAGCGTCGGGACCCAGCGGCTTCTCGATCAGAACCGCGATCCCCCGCTCCATCGCCGCCACAGCGATCTGCTCGTGAAAGCTCGTCGGAACGGCGATGGAAATCGCATCAGGCTGAGACTCCTCGAACAATCGCTCGAACTCCGTGTATCCGGCAAACGTGCGGCCACGCGTCGCGCGCTCCACCGCTTCAGCGTCGATGTCACCCACAGCCACGAGCTGCACGCCGGGAATCTCTTGCCAAACTCGCACGTGATGGCGACCCATCACGCCCAGCCCAAGAACCGCGGTTCGCAAAGTGCTCACACTGGCCTCCTCGCCGGCCTACCGACGGAAAGACAAACGGCGCCCGCGGCAGCGATCGCGGCGCCGTCAAGCCGGTTGCGGCCGTCAAAGACGACTTGACCGGCGCGCAGCACCGACCAGTCGATAGAGGCGTACTCGTCGTGCTTCGCCTGCAAGATGACGGCGTCGAACTCGCCTATGCGATCGAGGCCCACGGGCTCGGCGCCGAACGCGCGCACTTCATCGTCGCTGAAGTACGGGTCGTTGGCCGCCACGCGCGCGCCGCGCGCGGGCAGAAGCCGGATCAGATCGACCCCGGGGCTCGAGGTCGTCTCCTTCACATTCTCGCGATAGCTGACGCCGAGCACGAGAACGGACTTGCCATCAAGCGTGCCGAGTTCTCCGGCGATCTGGTCCGCGACCCATCCCGGTTGCGCGTCGTTGATCTCGCGCGCGAGCCGGATCAACGGCGCGTCGGCTCCGTCGGCGAGGATGAACTGCGGGTAGTGCGGAATGCAGTGGCCGCCGACGCCGGCGCCCGGGGCGTGGATGTGGCTGAACGGCTGGGTGTTCGCCAGGCGAATCACCGGCTCGACGTCGATGTCGCGTTCGGCCGCGTAGCGAGCGAGTTCGTTGGCGTAAGCGATGTTGACATCCCGGTAGGTCGTCTCGGCCAGTTTCACCAGTTCGGCGGTCTCCGCGTTGGGGACCTCCTCCACCGAAACGTTGGGCAACACACGCTCATAGAACGCGCGCGCGCGCGCCCCGCTTGCAGCATCGACTCCGCCGACGATCTTCGGATATGCCTCGAGGTCTTGCAGGATTCGACCGGAGTACACACGCTCGGGGCTGAAAGCAGCGAAGAAGTCGGTCCCGATAGAAAGCCCCGCACGTTGGGCGAGCGCGTTTGCGAAGCGCCGCGTGGTCCCAACCGGCAGCGTAGTCTCCCACACCACGGTGATCCCCGCGTGCAGTCCCGCCGCGATCGCGTCGTTCGCCGCATCCATGAACCGGAAGTCGAGTTCGCCGTGACCGACGGCTACGACGGGAACGACGACCACCACCACATCGGCGTCCTTCACCGCCGCCGATGTCTCGGTTGTGGCACGCAGTCGGCCGTCGGCGGCGCACTCCGCAACGGCCGCGTCGAGCCCGACTTCTCCTGCGATGGGATTCCGTCCGGCATTGACCTCATCCACACGCTCTTGGGAAACGTCACACCCTGTGACCCGCAAACCGGCGAGGCCAAACCTAGCCGCCAGCGGCAGCCCGATCTTGCCGAGGCCGACGACGACAACCTTCGGATCGGACATCAAGCCTCCTTCATTGCGCGCGCCAGCACCGTAGTCACGGTCTCGCGTTCCACGTCCGTCAACGCCGGATGGACCGGAATCGAAATCACTTCGCGCGCCAAGCGCTCGGCGACCGGCAGCGACACAGGATCCGGACCATACGCCGGCTGCAAGTGAACCGGTGTCGGGTAGTAAACCTCGGCTCCCACGCCGTCGGCGCGAAGTCGCTCCAACACCGCGTCGCGGCGACCCGGAACACGCACGGTGAACTGGTGCCACGCGGACTCCCGGCCGGGCATCTCGCGCGGAAGAATCAGACCCTCGATGCCTTGCAGTGCCGCAGCGTAGAACTCGGCGTTGGCCCGCCTGCGCGCGTTCCCTGCAAGCAGTCGCGAAAGCTGCACGCGTCCGACGGCGGCGAGCAAGTCGGTCATCCGAAGGTTGAGGCCGAACGTCAAGTGAACGTAGCGCTGCTCCATCCCGTGATTGCGCAGCAACTTCAGGCGATGGGTCGTCTCGTCGTCCTGCGCGGTGACCATTCCACCCTCACCGCTCATCGAGTTCTTAGTCGCATACAGCGAAAACGCCGCCGTCGCGAACGAGCCGGCGCGCGCTCCCTTGTAGGTAGCGCCATGCGCCTGACAAGCGTCCTCAACAACGGCGAGGTCGTGCGCCTCGGCGAGCGCGCTCACCGCATCCATGTCGGCGACCTGCCCATAGAGATGCACCGGCATGACCGCGCGCGTCGCGCGGCCGGCGCGCGCCCCCGCGGCCTCGACGTCGATGCAGAAGTCGTCTTCACGAACATCGCAGAAGACCGGGCGCGCGCCGCAAGCCAACACCGCGTTGGCCGAAGCCGCAAACGTAAACGTGGGGACCAGCACTTCATCCCCAGGTCCAACACCGTGAGCCAGCAGGGCCAGGTGCAAGGCGGCCGTACCGTTCACGCAGGCAACAGCGTGAGGAACCCCACACAGCGCCGCAAACTCACCCTCGAACGCCTCAACTTCCGGACCCTGAGCCAAGCGGCCGGAGCGCAAGACGCGCAAGACGGCCTCTTCGTCCTCCGGACCAATCTGCGGACGGGAAATCGGGATCATCGTGCCTCCTGTAGGGCCGGAAGAACAAAATTCCGGTCGCACTCACGGCAGTGCCACGCATCGCCTTCTGCGGCGAGTCGGAATCCGCACGAGCATACGTAGCCGATGACGCGCGCCGGGTTCCCGACGACCAACTCATGCGGAGCAACATCGCGCGTGACGACGGCGCCCGACCCGACCGTGGCCCAACGCCCGATGCGCGCGCTGGGAACAATCACCGCCCCAGCTCCAATCGACGCGCCATGCTCGACGTGCACGTCCCCAAGATGCCAGTCGTCGGCCGACTTCAGCCGGCCGTCCGGCGCAATGGCGCGCGGAAACCGGTCGTTGGCAAGGATCGCGCCGGGGCCGATGAAGACCCCGTCCTCGACCGTCGCACCCTCGAAAACAAGCGCGTAGTTCTGGATCTTCACACGGCTGCCCACCGTCACCCCGGCACCGATGTAGACGCCTTTGCCGACAACGCACTCGTCGCCGACGCTCGCGCCGCGCCGCACTTGGGCATGATGCCAAACGAACGTCCCTTCGCCGAGAACCGCACCCTCCTCGACCGACGCGGTCTGGTGCACAAAGGGATCACTCACGACACTGCCTCCTCGCAGATCTGCGCGATGCGCTCAGCCGCGTGCCCGTCGCCGAACAGCGGGGGGCGCTCATGAGGAACCGGGCGCAGCGCGGCCGCCGCAATTGCGTCTCCGTCCACGTCGGCCAGCACGTTCCACCCGGCAGCCACTGTTTCGGGCCATTCAGTTTCCGCGCGCAAAGTCACACACGGCACACCGAGCATGTAGGCCTCCTTCTGCACGCCGCCCGAATCGGTGAGCACCGCGCGCGCGCTCGACTGCAGGGCCAACGACTCCAGGTAGCCCACGGGCGGAATCATCCGGAGGTTGCCCTCACAAGATATCCCAGCCGCAGCGATCGCCTTTCGCGTTCGCGGATGCGCCGGGAACACCACCGGAACCGGCAACTTCGACGCCGCGCGAACGATCGCCTCCAACCGCGCCGGATCGTCGGTGTTTGCCGCGCGATGGACCGTCATGAGGTAGTAGTCGCCCTGCTCGACCTCGCACTCAACAAGCACCGCATCGCGTTTGTAAGGCAAAGCCCATCGCAGGACGTCGTCCATTACGTCGCCCACCATGTGCACTCCGGTCTCGATCCCCTCGGCCCGCAGGTTCTTCACCGCAGTCACCGTCGGACAGAACTGCAACGACGAGACGTGATCCGCCACGACGCGGTTGACCTCTTCCGGCATCCGGCGGTCGAAGGAGCGAAGGCCGGCCTCGACGTGCCCGACCGGCACGTTCAGCTTTGCCGCAGCCAGCGCGCCCGCGAGCGTCGTGTTGGTGTCCCCGTAGATCAACACAAGCGTCGGAGCTTCGGAAAGAATCGTCTCCTCCAGGGCCACCAGTAGCGCCGCGGTTTGCGCGGCATGCGTCCCGCTGCCGACGCCGAGAGAACGATCCGGTGCCGGGATTGCAAGCTGTTCGAAGAACACGTCGGACATGTCGGCGTCGTAATGCTGCCCGGTATGCACCAGGATGTCGTCGACTCCGGGGCGCGCGCGCAGCGCGCGGCACACGGCCGCAGCCTTCACGAATTGCGGGCGCGCGCCCACCACGTTGAGAACTTTCACCGCCGCACTCCCCCGCCGCCCATCACGGGCCGGGTTCAGGACTTGCGTTCGCCGATGAATGCGGCGACCTGCTCGAGTGCATCCCGGACGGGCCCGTCGGGAATCGGAGCCAGCGCATCCACCGCCGCGCGCTGCCAATCCGCGACCGCCGCGCGCGCAAACTCCAGCGATCCATTGGTTCGCAGCAGTCCGAGAGCGGCCTCGACGTCCTGCGTCTCCAGCGCCGAACGCAACGCGTCCCCGCCGGAACCGCCCTGCTCGAGCGTATGCAGCGCGGGGAGCGTAAGCACACCCTCGCGGATGTCGGTTCCGGGGACCTTCCCCGATTCCTCCTGCTCGGCGGCGATGTCGAGGATATCGTCGGCCAACTGGAACGCCATCCCGATCGCATCGCCGAATGTGGTCAACGCCTGCACGATCTCCGCAGAAGCGCCCGACAGCCACGCACCAAGATGGCATGAGGATGCGATCAGCGACGCCGTCTTGCGCCGGATCACCTCGAGGTAGTGCTCGGGAGCGACGTCGAGACGGCCTGCCATCTGACCTTCCATGATCTGGCCTTCACACAGCGCGGCGATCGTGTCCGACAAGCGCTCGGAAACATACGGTCCGAGGCGCGCAGCAAGCGCGGATGAGCGGGCGAACAAGAAGTCGCCGGTCAGCACGGCTACGTCGTTGCCGTATCGAACGTGCGCAGTCGGCACACCCCGACGCACGAGCGTCTCGTCGATGACGTCGTCGTGGTACAGGCTGGCCAAGTGGATCAACTCGACCGAAACCGCGCAGGACACCAGAGGCGGGCCGAGTCGGTCCCCCGCGCGCCCGGCAAGGAGCGCTAGCTTCGGACGAATGCGCTTGCCGCCGGCCTGGATCAGGTAGAGCGCGGCCTCGTGCACAAGCGATTGATCCGAGCCAACGGATTCACGCAGCTGGGATTCCACCAGCTGCAGGTCGGCTCGGATGTCGAGTTCGAGGATCGCGACCGGGTCGCGTACGGCACCCATGGAGACGACAGCCTACCCGGTGAACACGGCGGCATGCCGTGCCAGATCCATCAGCGCCTGCGGCCACACACCGACGGCGACGACGGCGATCGAGGCAAGCGCAAGGGCAACCGACGCCGGCCGAGTAAGCCCGAGTCCGCCGTCGCCGTCCTCCGCCGGAGCATCCTCGAGCCAGATCACGACGATGAGACGAAGGTAGAAGAAGGCGGCCACAACGCTGGCCAAGACGCCGGCCACGACCAGGCCCGTTTCGCCTGCGTTGATCGCCGCCGAGAACACGTAGAACTTGCCCATGAACCCGGCCGTCGGCGGGATGCCCGCAAGCGACAACAGGAACAAAGTCATGACCCCGGCGAAGACCGGGTGACGCTGCCCCAGTCCCGTCCAACTGGTGAGATCCAGACGTTCCTTACCGTTGGGGGCGGACACCATCACTGCGGCGAACGCCCCAACCGTCATGACCGCGTACACCAACAGGTAGAACAACGCGCCGGCAAGGCCTTCGCCGTTGGCAGCGACGACACCGACAAGGACGAAGCCCGCATGCGCGATCGACGAGTATGCGAGCAACCGCTTCACGTCCGTCTGCGCTATCGCCAGGAGCGACCCGACCACCATGGTCACGATTGAAAGGACGAACATCGCAGGGCGCCAGTCCCACTGAAGTGAACCGAAAGACACCATCAGCACCCGCAGCAGCGCGGCGAACCCGGCAGCCTTTGTTCCACCGGCCATGAAAGCGGTGACCGACGTGGGCGCCCCCTGGTACACGTCCGGGGTCCACATGTGAAACGGAACGGCCGCGATCTTGAATGCGAACCCGATCAGAATCAGACCGAGACCGACGAACACCAGCCGGTTGTCCATCGAGCCCGCGGCGACCTGGCCGGCGATCCGGGAAATGTTCGTCGTCCCCGCGCCGCCAAAGATCAGGGCAATCCCGTACAGCAGAATCGCACTCGAGAACGCCCCAAGAAGGAAGTACTTCAAGGCTGCTTCCTGCGCTCCCGCGTCGCGCCGAGCCATACTCACCATCACGTACAGCGCCAGCGACAGCACCTCGAGCGCGATGAAGACCATGATGAGATCGTTCGCCGCGGCGAGCATGACCATCCCCGCAGTAGCCAGGAGAAGCAACGGGTAGTACTCGACCCGATGAATACGCCGCGCGCGCAAGTAGTGAAAGCTCACCAGCGTCACAAGTGCCGCGGTCACCAAAAGCGTGAGATTGGTGAAGAGGGCCACCCCGTCGGAGGCCACCATCCCCTGCATCCCCACAATGTGCTTGCCCGCCAGCGAGTACGTAAGTCCCCCTGAGACGGCAATCGAGATCAGAGTCACCCCGGCAAGCACAACTCGCGACACCTGCTGCCGGACTGCACCGATTAGAAGGGCCACGACGGCGCCGCCGCCGAGCGCCAGCACCGGGCCGATCGCCTGCCAGCTAATGGCTGGTGCTTGCGTTACGGGCATCTACCGACCTCCAACCGAACTTAGCGACACGCCGGCGGGCGTTGCGGATTCAACACGTTCCAGGACCCGCTCCAACGAAGGTTCCATCCGGTCCAGCAGCGGCCGCGGCCACACGCCGAGAACCAAGATGAGCCCGAGCACCGGGGCCAACAGCAATTTCTCGCGCGCGCCCAGGTCCGGAATCTTCTTGTTTTCCTCCCGCTCCAGCGGACCCCACATGACGCGCTGGTACGCCCACAGCAGGTAGATCGCAGCAAGAATGACGCCGAAAGCGGCCAGAATCGCCCACAGCCGGTGCTCGGTGAACGTCCCGATCAGAACCAGGAACTCCCCGACGAACCCGTTGAGACCGGGCAGCCCCAGTGACGCCAGGGATGCGATCAGGAACGTCCCCGCGAGCACGGGGACGACACTAGCCAGTCCACCGAAGTCCTCGATCAACCGAGTGTGACGACGCTCGTAGAGCATGCCGACGATGAGGAACAAAGCCCCGGTAGCCAACCCGTGGTTGATCATCTGCAGGCTCGCGCCCTGCATGCTCGTCAACGAGAAGGCGAAGATGCCCAGCACCACGAACCCAAGGTGGCTGACACTCGAGTACGCAACCAGACGCTTGAGGTCCCGCTGCATCATCGCGACGAGCGCCCCGTAGATGATTCCGATGATCGCCAGCGCCGCAATCCACGGTGCGAACTCGCGGGCCACCGCCGGGAACAGCCCGATTGCGAACCGCAGGATGCCGTATCCACCCATCTTCAACAGCACGCCGGCCAGGATCACGCTGCCGGCCGTCGGCGCCTCGGTGTGCGCGTCGGGCAACCACGTGTGCACCGGGAACAGCGGGATCTTGATCGCAAACGCGGCGAAGAACGCAAGGAAGAGCCACCGCCCCGTGGAACCCGCGAACGTCACGTTTTGGAGTTTGGTCAGATCGAACGTGATCCCGCCGAGTTCGCGGCTCGCGGTGAACACCGTCACCAAGATGCCGGCAAGCATCAGCACCCCGCCGAGCAGAGTGAACAAGAAGAACTTCACCGCCGCGTAGATGCGACGTTCGTGTCCCCAGTACCCGATGAGGAAGTACATCGGGACCAGCATGGCCTCCCAGAACAGGTAGAAGAGCAAGAGGTCGAGCGACAGGAACACTCCGATGACCGCGGACTCCAACGCCAGGAGCAACCCCATGAACATCTTGGGGTTCTTGTCCACCTTCCACGACGCCAACACGCACACAGGAAGCAAGAACGTCGTCAGCAAGACCAGGAACAGACTGATTCCGTCGACACCCAAGTGATAGGAGGCGCCGAACTGGCGAATCCAAGTCGCGCGCTCGACCATCTGCAACCCGCCGACGCCGGTGCGGAAGTTCACCAGGATTCCAATCGAGAACGCAAACGCCACAACCGAAACGAGCAACGTCCACCAACGAATCAGCTCATGCTTGGCCTTCGGCAAGAAAGCAAGCACCACCACGCCGGCGATCGGCGTCCAAAGAGTCCAACTCAGCCACCGCATCAGCGCACCGCCCTCGCAAACAGGAACCCGACCAGGATGATGCCGCCCCCGAGGAGACTGAGCGCATAGGAACGGACCAAGCCGGTTTGCACACGGCGACCACTCGCCGCCAGCCGCCCAGTCACCGACCCGATGCCGTTCACGAAGCCGTCGATCCATCGAGCGTCGACCACGAATGCCAGCGTCGTCGCTCCGAGTCTGCCCAGACTCGTGAACATGAACTGGTAGACCTCATCGACGTAGAACTTGTTCCGGACCGTGCGCCACACCACCCCTGGGTTCTCCCTGCGGCGGCGCCAGTCGAACCCGCCTGAGTACATCGCGAACGCCAGCGCAACACCACCGAGTCCCGCAGCAGTCGCGAGCCCCGACAGTGCGCCCGCCGACAGCGGTCGCTCTTCGTCGGATCCCTCGGCGGAAACTGCTCCCGATGCCTCGCCTTCAACGAAACCAGCACTCTGACTCGACACAACCGGCGCGAGGAATCGCGCCAGGCGCCCATCCTCCGGAGTCGAGTTGATAAGGAATCCACCGATGATCGCGGCAACGCCCAACACGACGAGAGGGAACACCATCGACGGCGGCGACTCGTGCGGATGCAGCCCCTCTTCGTCCCGGCTCTTCCCGAAGAAGGTGAGCCAAACGAGTCGCGTCATGTAGAAGCCCGTGAGACCGGCCCCGATCAGCCCAAGGATCCAGATCACGTCCTGATGCGCGTGGTAAGCGCCTTCGAGGATCTGATCCTTGGAGAAGAAGCCTGCCGTCCCGGGGAAACCGGAGATTGCGAGCCACCCGAGGACGAACGTGAACATCGTCCAGGGAATCTTCTTCGCCAGTCCACCCATCTTGGTGATGTCTGTGCGCTGAGACATCGCGTGCATCACGCTGCCGGCTCCCAGGAACAGCAGCGCCTTGAAGAACGCGTGCGTCACCAAGTGGAAGATCCCGGCCGTATATGCACCGACTCCAACACCGATGAACATGAACCCGAGTTGCGAAACAGTGGAGTAGGCAAGAACGCGCTTGATGTCATCCTGTGCTATCGCAATCACCCCGGCCAGGAGCGCCGTGGCTACGCCGACTCCGGCCACCACGGTGCCGGCAGTGCTCGACAAGTCGAAGAAGACGTGTGTCCTGGCCACCATGTAGACGCCGGCGGTGACCATCGTCGCCGCGTGAATCAACGCGGAAACCGGCGTTGGACCCGCCATCGCATCCGGGAGCCAGACGTACAGCGGAATCTGGGCGCTCTTGCCCGCGGCCCCACCAAAGAGCAGCAAAGCGATGACCGTCGCGGTTCCCCCAGCCAGCAGCGGGGCGCTGGTGAACACCTGGTCGAAGTCCAGCGACCCCAAGTTCGCGAAGATCAGGAACAACCCGATCGCAAACGAGAAGTCGCCGACGCGGTTGGTGATGAACGCCTTTTTCGCGGCCGACGCGTTCTCGCGCTTCTCGAACCAGAATCCGATCAACAAGTACGAGCACAGACCGACCAGTTCCCACCCGACGTACATCATCAGGAAGTTGTTGGCCAGCACCAGCACGAGCATCGAGAACGCGAACAGGTTCAAGTACGAGAAGTATCGCCCCTCGCGCGGATCGCCCTTCATGTAGCCGATCGAGTAGAGGTGGATCAGCGACCCCACTCCGGTCACGACCAACAACATCACGATGGACAGCGGATCGATCCGATAGTCCACCTTGACGTCGAAGTTCCCGGCGCGGATGAATGAGTACAGCGTCTCGGTGTACACGCGACTGGCCGCCGACCGTCCTACGATCTGGAAGAACGTGATCGCGCTGACGACGAACGATGCGATCATCATGATCGTTGCGATGGGGCCGCTCGCCCGCCCGAGGCGACGCCCGTAGGCCAGCAGGATCGCAGACCCGAACAGCGGGAAGGCCGGAATGAGCCAGCCAAACTCGACGATCGACGGCGTGTTGGAGTGCGCGAGAATCCCTACCACTTCAGCACCTTGAATTCATCGACGGAAGCCGATCCCTTGCGTCGGAAGATCGACACGATGATGGCCAAGCCGACCACGACCTCGGCGGCAGCGACCACCATCACGAAGAAAGCGAGAACCTGACCGTCGAGATTGCCCTGCATCTTGGAAAACGTCACCAAGGTGAGGTTGACAGCGTTGAGCATCAACTCGATCGACATGAAGATGACGAGCGCGTTCTTTCGAATCAGCACGCCCGCCACCCCTACGGCGAACAACATTGCCGCTAGAGCCAGGTACTGCGCCGGCTGGATCATGCCTCCTCGTCCTCCGTTTCGAGCATCTCAGGCCTCCGGCGCTTGCCGATGACCATCGCACCCACCGCGGCGACGATCAGAAGCAGTGAGGTCACCTCGAACGGCCACAAGTAGTGGGTGAACAACAGGCGTCCGACGCCCTGGACGTTCCCAGCCGCGTTCGCAGATTCGAGACCGGCGAACGGGATCTGGA
Source organism: Actinomycetota bacterium (assembly GCA_041658565.1). Classification (NCBI taxonomy): domain Bacteria; kingdom Bacillati; phylum Actinomycetota; species Actinomycetota bacterium. The sequence goes on from JBAZZY010000016.1 coordinate 29,339, forward strand.
ACGCAGCCCGCACCGTGAACACCACGAGTCCCCCAAGGCCGACGCACAAGGCGATTGCCGTCGGTCTGTGGAAGCGAATCGTCTCCCTCAGATCCTCGCGCCGGTCGACGCCCAAGAGCATGATCACGAACAGGAACAGAACCATGATCGCGCCGGTGTAGACAATGACCTGAACGGCGGCGATGAAGTGCCCGTCCAGCAAGATGTAGAACAACGCCAGCGCGAAGAAGTTCACGACCAACGCCAGGGCCGCATGCACCGCGTTGGGCGTCAGGAGCATGAGAAAAGCACTGCCGAGCGACACCACCGCCGCCGGCCAGAAGATGAACTTCTCCACTCACTCCCCCCGTTTCAATGCGCACCCGCGCCGCCGAGCCGCTCGCGGGCCGCTTCGGCCGACGTGAGCGGCGGGGTGACCTGCGGTCCGCCGTAGTAGTTGATGTCGCGCGCGCGCACCTCTTCGTCGGTATGCGGCGCGGGCTTCACGCCCGCCACCTCCGGCGCAAGCAGCCGGTCCTTCGTGTAGATCAATTCACTGCGGTTCGGACCCGCCAGTTCGTACTCCGTGGACATCGTCAGCGCGCGCGTCGGGCAGGCTTCGATGCACAGCCCGCAGAAGATACAGCGGGAGTAGTTGATCTGGTAGTCGCTCGCGTATCGCTCGCCCGGCGAGTAGCGCGCGTCAGGCGTGTTGTCGGCGGATTGCACGAAGATCGCGTCGGCCGGGCAAGCCCACGCGCACAACTCGCACCCGATACACCGCTCAAGGCCGTCGTCATAGCGGTTCAGGACGTGGCGGCCGTGGTAGCGCGGCGATGGCTGCTTCTTGTGCTCCGGGTACTGGAACGTGACCGGCTTGCGGAAGAGATGCCCCGCGGTAACGGCGAGGCCCTTGGCGATCTCAAGAAACGCCACCGGCCACACCTCCCTTCACCGAGCGAAGGACCGACCTGCGTCGCAAGTACGCCATCCACACCAGCAGGGCGAAGCCCAGCGCGATCGCGATCGCCGACGTCAGCGTCACCGTGCTCACCGTCTGCGGCAGCACGACCATGACCCCCGTGACCATCACCCATCCCAACGCGGCCGGAACGAGAAGCTTCCACCCGAATCGCATCAACTTGTCGTAGCGGAACCTCGGCAAAGTCGCGCGAACCCAGATGAAGACGAAGATCATCGCGACGAGTTTGAGCAAGAACCACATCACGGGCCATAGCGGACGGGCGAACGGCAGGATCGGTCCACGCCATCCACCGAGGAACAATGTCACCGTGATTGCCGACGTCGTGATCACGTGCAAGTACTCGGCAAGGAAGAACATCGCAAACTTCATCCCCGAGTACTCGGTGTGGAATCCGGCTACCAGTTCGGTCTCGGCCTCAGGGAGGTCAAAGGGAGGCCGGTTGGTCTCGGCGAGCCCCGCCACCATGAAGATCAGGAACGCCGGCAACTGAGCGAACACATTCCAGTGCGGCAAGAAGCCCAGGTACGTTCCGGCCTGCGCGTCCACAATGCCCCGCGTCGACAAGGTTCCCGAGTACATCACGACGGCAACTACGGACATCCCGAGCGCAATCTCGTAGGAGATCATCTGGGCTGTCGCCCGCACGCCGCCGAGCAACGGATACACGCTTCCCGACGACCAGCCGGCGAGAACCACGCCGTAGACCATCAACGATCCGGTGGCGAGGAAGAACAAGATCCCGATGTTCAGATCCGCAAGCTGCATCCGTATCACGGTGTTCCCGATCGTGAAGTCGCGACCGAATGGAACGATGGCGAACGCAAGGAACGCGGGGATGACCGCCGCCAGTGGAGCGGCGAGGAACGTTCCCCGATCCGCAGCCGACGGATGGATGTCCTCTTTGAACATCAACTTCACACCGTCGGCAAGCGCCTGCAGTATGCCGAACGGACCCACACGGTTGGGGCCGACGCGCTGCTGCATGTAACCCACCGCGCGCCGCTCTCCCCAAACCGTCAACAAGACGCTCACCAACAAGAAGGCGAAGATGATTACCGCCTTCACAAACGCGATGACGATGTCGATGCCCGTCACTCCACCGCCTCCACGTGAACGAATCCAACCGATTCTCCGGCGTCGAACAGCACGCCGGCATTCACATCTCCCTGCCTTGCAGGAACGAAAACCACTCCCGGAGCGAGGTTCTTTGAGATCCGAGCCGGCGCGCGCACTTCACCGGCAGCCGAAGCGACCCGCACGGTGGTGCCGTCTGCGATTCCGCGAGACGACGCATCGGCGTAGCTCAGCACCACATACGGAGCCTCGCCCGTCGAGGTCAGCGCATCCGCTCCCGCCGTCAAGGTGCCGGAGTCGATCAGCATCGGGTACGAGAGCAGTCCGAAGGAGCGCTCAGCGTCGCCGTGCGGCGCCGCCACCGACGAGACCTCCAACAGTTTTGCCTCGACCGGCTCCGCTGCAAGCGCGCGCATCTCCTCGCCCAAATCCTCAAGCGTCCCGGGGAAGTCATGCCCGAGTTCCGCAGCCAGCGCTGCCAGGACCTCAATGTCGGCCTGCGAAGCTCCGGCCGGAGAGGTCGCCGCGCGCACCGCCCGGCGTCTGCCCTCCCAGTTCGTCGCGGTCCCGGCGCGCTCGGTGCCTGCCGCAGCCGGCAGAACAACGTCGGCTTGCGAGACCGAGGCCGTCAGGAACATGTCGCACGCCACCACGAACTGTGCCGACGTCGAAGTGATCCCCGGGAAGTCCCGCACCGGGTCGGCGCCGAACAAGAACAGCACGGCGGTCTCGGCTGCGTTCTCAAGAATCGCGCGCGCGTCCCGGCCGACGGCCTCGGGAACCGGAGATCCCCAGACTTGCTCCACCTCTTCGCGATGCGGCGCCCACCGAACGGAACGGCCACCGGGCAGCAGCGCCGGGTGCAATCCCGCATCGACGGCACCGCGCGCGCCTCCCCTTCGTGGGACCCAGCCGAACTTGCCTCCAAGGGCGCGCGCGAGGTTCCACGCGAGCGGGAGTGCGCCGGGCGACCCCGCCAGTCGCTCTCCCGCCAGAACGACGACCGACCCGCGAGCCTCTTCGAGAACCTCCGCCAGTCGTGCGGCTTCGGCCGTATCGATCCCTGCGCGCTCGACGGCGGAAATCGCTTCCGGATCGTCAACGATGGCCCGCAACTCTGCGTCGAGCCCTTCGCCGCCGATGGCGCACGCCAGCGCAATCAGCGCCGCGCTCTCCGCGCCGGCCGGAGTAGCCAGCCACTCGCCACTCGACTTCTCAAGCGCAGTTCGCATCGGCCCGACCTCGACGACGCGCGTTCCGAGACGACGCCCGGCCTTGCGCAGGCGCAGGAATACGATCGGCGACTCCTCGTGGGCGTCGAGCCCGACGACGAGCACCGCGCGCGCCGCGTCGATGTCCTGATTCGTGGCGGTGATCGTCTTGGGAAGCGCCTGGAACAGATGCTCTTCGTCGTCGGCGCCGACGCGCACCCGCGCGTCCACGTCGTTGGTGCCAAGCACCGTGCGCGCGAACCGCGACAGCGCATACGCGTCCTCGTCGAGCAACTGCTCCCCGCCCAGCACGCCGATGCGCGCACCGGCCTCGCGCGCAGCGCGAACGCGAGACGCAACCACTTCGAGCGCTTCGGACCAAGAGGTCTCCACCAGCTCTCCGCCTTTGCGCACCAAGGGTTGCGTGACGCGCTCGGGCGTGGCGACATAAGCGTGTCCGAAGCGACCCTTGTCGCAAAGCCACTCGTCGTTTACGTCCAAGTCGACGGCGGCCAGAATTCGAACCAACTCGCCGCGCCGGGCTTGCACTCCGATGGCGCATCCGCTCGCGCAGCGAGTGCACGTCGAGCGAGTGGTGGTCATGTCGAACGGGCGCGCGCGGAACCGGAACGTCGACGTCGTCAGCGCGCCGACCGGACATATCTGCGTGACGTTGCCGCTGAACGCGCTCGAGAAAGGCTCCTCCTCGAAAACCGCGACCTGCTCGGAGGCGCCGCGCTCGAAGAACTCGATCAACGGGTCGCCGGCGATCTGCGAGGAGAACCGCGTGCAGCGGGCACACAGCACGCACCGTTCGCGATCCAGGTTGATGAGAGGACTGATCGGAATCGGCTTAGTGAACCGCCGCTTCGCGTCGACGTAGCGAGACTCGCCGGGACCGTACTTCAAAGTCTGATCCTGCAGCGGGCACTCGCCGCCCTTGTCGCACATCGGGCAGTCGAGCGGGTGGTTCACCAGCAAGAACTCGAGTACGGATTCTTGGGCATCGCGCGCGGCCTGCGACGCCGCCTGCGTCGAGACGACCATCCCCTCGCTCACGGTCGTCGTGCACGCGGTCAGCTGCTTGCGCTGCCCTTCGATCTCGACCAGGCACTGACGGCATGCCCCCAACGGGTCGAGCAGCGGATGGTCGCAGAAGCGCGGGATGTAAATCCCCAGTTGTTCGGCCGCACGGATCACCAGCGTCCCCGCGGGGACCTCAAGCTCACGCCCGTCGATCGTGAGCTTGACCATCTTCTGCTCAGCGCTCAAACGGGCATCCTTTCTTTTCGATGTGCGCGCGGTACTCGTCGGCGAACAAGTCCACCGTCGAAGCGACCGGCGCGGTTGCGAAGTCCCCCAGCGCGCAGAAGGTGCGTCCGAGGATGTTTCCGGCAACTCTCGGCAAGATCTCGAGTTCCTCTTCGCGCCCGCCGCCATCTTCGAAGCGCTGCAGTGCGTTGACCAGCCAGTAGGTTCCTTCACGACACGGCGTGCACTTTCCGCAGGACTCGTGCGCGTAGAACTGCGTGAAGCGCAGAGCCGTACGCACCATGCACACGTCCTCGGCGAACACGATCACTGCGCCGGTTCCAAGAAGCGATCCGGCCGCCTGCACCGATTCCCAGTCCAGCGCGACATCGAGTTTGTCCGCTCCGAAGATCGCGGTCGACGAGGCACCGCCGGGGGTGAAAGCCTTCAGGCGCTTCCCGCCCTTGACGCCGCCGGCGAACCCTTCGATCAAGTCGCGCGCGCTCGTGCCGAACGGGACCTCGTAGTTGCCGGGGCGCTCGACGTCACCGGAGATGCTGAAGATCTTGGTTCCGGCCGACTTCTCAGTTCCGAGGGTCTTGAACCAGTCCGGGCCGTTGTTGACGATGTGCGGCACGCACGTGAACGTCTCGACGTTGTTCACGACCGTCGGACTCGCGAACAAACCGTGCGTCGCGGGGAACGGCGGCCGCAGGCGCGGCTGGCCACGCCGGCCCTCGATCGCTTCCAGCAACGCGGTTTCTTCTCCGCAGATGTAGGCGCCGGCACCGCGGTGGATCACGAAGTCCAGGTCGTATCCGCTGCCGCAAATGTTCTTGCCGAGGAACCCGCCCTCGTAGGCCTCAGCGATTGCGCGTTCCATCACGCGCGCCGGATAAGAAAACTCCCCGCGCATGAAGACATACATCTCGGTGCAGCCGATCGCGTATGCGGCGATCGCCATTCCTTCGATCAACTGGTGCGGATCGCGTTCGATGAGTTCGCGGTCCTTGAACGTTCCCGGTTCGCCCTCGTCGGCGTTGCACACGATGTACGAAGGACGACGGTCCTTCGGGATGAAACTCCACTTCAGTCCCGTGGGAAAACCCGCACCGCCGCGACCGCGAAGTCCGGCCTCTTTGACCATTCCGATGATGTCGTCCGGAGTCATCGCGAGCGCCTTCTTCAGCGCCGCGTAACCGCCCGTCGCGAGGTACCCGGGGAGACGATCGGCACCGGGGGTCTCCCAGCGCGCGGTGAGAACCCGCGTCTGCTGCAGCGGCGCGTCGGGACTCATCGCGGCGCCTCCAGACCGGACATCCTGCGATTAACGGCGGCAAAGTCCGGCGGCACGTCTCCGCGCGATGCCGGCGGCGGCGCCTCCCCCTGCATCAAGCGCACCACCAAGTCGACGGCTTCCTCGACGGCAATCTTCTCGTAGTTCTCGTAGTTGACGGCGACGACAGGAGCGCCGTCACACACGCACAGGCACTCGACCTCCTCCAGCGAGATCATCCCGTTGTCGGTGGTTTCGCCGTTCGCGATGCCGAGCCGCTCCTGAAGGCGCGCGACGATCTCCTTGGCTCCGGCGAGCGAACACGCCGGCTGAGTGCACACACTGATCAGCCACTTGCCCTGCGGCGTGCGCTTGAACATCGTGTAGAAGGTCGAAACCGCGGCGACCTCCGCGTGCGACAGGCCGAGGATCTCGGCAATCGCACGCTGTCCTTCCGGAGACACGAACCCGTGCTCGGACTGCACCAGGTACAGCAGCGGCAGCAGCGCGCTGCGCGCGCGCCCCTGCGGGTACCGCGCGATCAGCTTCTTCGCATTCTCGTAGAACTCGTCGGACAACGGCGGCACCGCGACGGGGTTCCGACGCGGTCCCATCTCCGACGTGTCCCTGCACGAACCTTGGGTCATCGGTCCACTCCACCCATCACGGGATCGATACTCGCTACCGCCGCAATCACATCGGCGATGAGCTGCCCGCGCACCATGTACGGCATCGCTTGCAAGTTGATAAAGCTGGGGTCGCGTGTGTGCACGCGCCAGGGCTTGTTGTCGCCGCTGGAAACCACATGGAACCCGAGTTCCCCGCGCGGCGACTCGACCGGAACGTACACCTCTCCAGCCGGAACCGAGAACCCCTCAGTCACCAGCTTGAAGTGGTGAATCAGCGCTTCCATCGACTCGCCCATGATCGAGCGGATGTAGTCGAGCGAGTTCCCAAGCCCGTCGTTTCCGAGCTTGAGCTGCGCCGGCCAGGCGATCTTGGGATCGGTAACCATGACCGGTCCGCCGGGAAGCGTGTCCAGCACCTGGCGCGCGATCTTGACCGACTCACGCATCTCGGCCATTCGTACGTGGTAGCGCGCAAGGCAATCCGCCTCAGTCGCCACCGGGACATCGAAGTCGTACTGCTCGTAGCCGCAGTAAGGCTGCGTCTTTCGCAAGTCCTGGGCGACACCGGCGGCACGCAGCAGTGGTCCGGTCACCCCGAGACCCAGCGCAACGTCGGCCGGCAACACGCCGATGCCCTTGTTGCGATCGATCCACGTCGGGTTCTCCGTCAGCAGCGTCTCATACTCGTCGAAACGCGCCGGCACGTAATCCAAGAACTCCCGGATCTTCTCGACGCTGCCCTCGGGAAGGTCGGTCGAGATACCTCCGGGACGGATGAACGCGTGGTTCATCCGCAAGCCGGTGATGTGCTCGAAGATGTCCAGGATCAATTCGCGCTCGCGGAACCCGTACAGCATCAGCGACAGCGCACCGAGTTCCATCCCTGTGGTCGCGATCCAAACCAGGTGCGACGCGATTCGGTTGAGTTCCATGAGTAGGACGCGAATGGCCTGCGCGCGCTCGGGAGCCTCCACGCCCAGCAGTCGCTCAACGGCCAGGCAGTACCCGGCCTCGTTGAACAACGGCGAGAGGTAGTCCATCCGCGTAACCAGGGTCACGCCCTGGGTCCAAGTGCGGACCTCGGTGGTCTTCTCGATGCCGGTGTGCAAGTAGCCGATCACCGAGTGCGCGTTGACGATGGTTTCGCCGTCAAGCTCCAGCACCATGCGGAGCACGCCGTGCGTGGACGGGTGCTGCGGTCCCATGTTGATGACCAGGGTGTCCGCGGAAGTGCGGGAAGAAACGGTGTCCCAGTCTTGGCCGCCCAGGAACAACTCGCTGTCGCTCACGCGGTCCTCCCTGGGTATCCGGTCGTTGCCTCCGGCGGCACGCGCAGGTTCGGCGGCGGAATGAACGCCCCGTTCTTGTACTGCACGTTCACGCCGCCCAGCGGGTAGTCCTTTCGCTGGGGGTGGCCCTGCCAGTCCTCCGGCATGAAGATGCGCCGTAGATCCGGATGCCCGTCGAAGGTGATCCCAAAGAAGTCGAAGATCTCTCGTTCCATGAAGTTCGCGGCCGGCCACAAAGCCGTGAGCGAAGGGCAGCGCTCGTCGCCTTCGGGAATCCACACGCGCAACCGCAGCCGCTCCGGAAAGCGGACGCTCGCGAGGTGTGCGGCGCACATGAAGCGCCGCTCGGGCGGCTCGATACCGAAGTAGTCCACGCAGGACCAGTCGGCCAGCAGCTCGAACGGGACCTCGTCCCGAAGGAACCCTGCGACATCGGAAAGGCCGTCGCGGCCGACGTCCACCGACGTCTGCCCAAACTCCTCGACCGGCTCCGACACCGCCAAGGGAAATCGTTCACGAGCTTCTGCGACGAAAACTGCGAGTTTCTCGTCCATATCCCCTATTTCTTCAACAGCGGCTCATGGCGGATCTTCTCGTGAAGCTTGACGATTCCGTCCAGGAGCATCTCGGGCCGCGGCGGGCAGCCGGGAACGAACATGTCTACCGGGACGATCTGGTCCACGCCCTGCACGATGGCGTAGTTGTTGAACATGCCGCCCGAGGACGCACACACGCCCATCGAGATAACCCACTTCGGCTCGGGCATCTGGTCGTAGATCTGGCGCAGGACCGGGGCCATCTTCTGCGACACCCGTCCCGCGACGATCATCAGGTCGGCCTGGCGCGGCGAACCGCGGAAGACCTCCATGCCGAACCGCGAGATGTCATGGTGGGAACCACCCGTCGCCATCATCTCGATCGCACAGCACGCGAGGCCGAACGTAGCGGGCCACAGAGAACTGCGGCGAGCCCACTGAACGAAGGACTCGACCGTGGTAAGCAGGATGCCCTGGGGCAAGTGGTCTTCGAGGTTCACTACGCGCCCACCTTCTCAGTACCGGCGAACACATCGACCTCGGTCCGGGCGGAGCGCAACATGTGCTTGCTGATCGCCTGCCGCGCAGAAACCTCTTCCTCCCAGTCCAGCCCCCCTGCCCGCCAGATGTAGACGTAGGCCACGAGTAGAAGGGCAATGAAGACACCCATTTCGGCCAACCCGAAGAGCTTTAGTTCGCGGAAAATGACGGCGAACGGATAGAAGAAGACAGTCTCGATGTCGAAAATGATGAACAACATCGCGATCAAATAGAACTTCACCGGGAAGCGCTCGCTCGGCAGCCGTTCGGGCACGATGCCGCACTCGTAGGGCATCGACTTGGCCGCAGTGGGGTTCTTGGGACCGAGAATCGAAGCCATCGCAAGAGACCCCACGGCGAATAACGTCGCGAGACCAAGCATCAACAAGATCGGCAGATAGTCACTCAACATGCCACGAACCCCCGTCGGACCGCCCTCACGATAGGTAGCCAACCGCGCGCGCGCAAACGCGAGGGGTTTCGCACCCTCCGGTTCACCACCCGATAACCCGGTTCGCGGCCGGCGCCGCCTTCACAACGGCGTTGATCAACCGGTCCGCCGCATCGCCGTCGCGAGGGTCGGTGAGGTTCGCCAGGATCTTGAAAACGATCTTCATAAGACCCTCGCGAGGCATCCCGTACTTGGTCAGCGAGCGCATGATGGTCCCATTTCCTATCAGCCGGACGAAAATCCGACCCAATGCGTAGTAGCCCTCGTAGGCATCCTTCAGGCGATCCGGGTACGCCCGCAACGCCCACGGGTCGCCGCCGCGCGCCAACGCATCCTCTGCGACCTCGGCCGCCATGAGGCCGGTCTCCATCGCGTAGGCGATACCTTCACCGTTGAACGGATTGATCGCGCCCGCGGCATCTCCGACCAGCATCAGCCCCGGACGGGCAAGCGGCGTCCGGTTGAAGCCCATGGGAAGCGATCCGCCACGAATCGGGGCCGTCTGCGTGTCGGGGTTCATCTCCCATTCGGGTGGGAATCCGGCGACCCAGTCCTGCAGCAACTGCTTGTAGTTGACCTTGCCGAAGTGCTTAGAGGTGTTCAACATGCCCAGGCCGACGTTCACCGTTCCGTCGGCCAGTGGGAAGATCCACCCGTAGCCGGGCATCAAGTCGTCGCCTCGCCACAGCTCGAGGTGGCTCTCAAGGATCGGGTCGTCGGCGCGCGGAGAGCGGTAGTACGTGCGCGCGGCCACCCCCATCGGGCGGCGCTCGATCCGCTTGACTCCCAGGGCGACCCCGAACCTGTTGGCAACGCCGTCGGCCGCGATCACGATCGGCGCGCGCACGGTGCCGCGCTCCCCGTTTTGGTACTGAACCCCGGTAACTACGCCGGCATCGTCAACGAGTGGCCCCGTGACCTCGGTTTCCTCCCAGACCGTCGCCCCTGCGGAGCGCGCATGCTCGAGCAGCAAGGCGTCGAACGAGTATCTCGGCTGGACCAAGGAGTACGCCGGCAAGGTCGAAAGCTCCGGCCACGGCAGATCCAGTCGTACGCCGCCGCCCACGATGCGCAGGCCCCTGGCGCGCGCCCACTTCGGACCCGAGGTGTCTACCCCCATGCGCTCGAGGCACCTCACCGCGCGCGGGGGAAGACCGTCCCCGCAGACCTTGTCCCTGGGGAACCGAGCCTTATCCACGAGCAGGACCCGACGACCGCGGGATGCGAGGTGATAGGCGGCGCTCGCCCCTCCGGGGCCGGCCCCAACTACAACCGCATCGAATTCGGTCACGCTGCCCCCGTGCACGATTGTGAAGTCCTTCACAATCAGCCTATGACTACCGAAGGAAGGCGGGCAAGCCGCCGGGCGCCAGCATAACGAGCGGCGCGGGCGGGCGCGCGGCGATCAGAGCAGCCGAATCGACTCGCCGGATAGACCGCGGCGACCGAAGGCGTTTCGAGTGTCCACCACCAGGCGCGCGCCGGCCGCGACGCTTTCGTAGTCGATCCCGTCGTGGTCGCAAAGGACGATAACGACGTCGGCTTCGGCCACTTCCGCGGCGGTCAGATCCACCGACGACATCTCCAGTCCCTCTTCGGACAGATCCGGAACGTGCGGGTCGTGATAGCGCACGACGGCACCTGCGTGCTCCAGATGGTGGATGCACTCAAGCGCAGGTGACTCCCGGTAGTCCCGGATGTTGGGCTTGTAGGAGACCCCCAGCACCAGCGCGCGCGACCCACGCAGCGGCTTGGAGTGGTCGTTCAGTGCGTCCTGAACGCGCGAAACCACGACCTGCGGCATCCTGGAGTTAACCGTTTCTGCCAGCTCTACGAACCGGGTCGATCCGCCACTGACGCGCGCGGCCCACTGCAGGTAGAAGGGGTCGAGCGGAATGCAGTGCCCCCCGACGCCGGGACCAGGATAGAAGGGCATGAAGCCGAACGGCTTGGTCGCCGCAGCGTCGATGACTTCCCAGATGTTGACATCGATTCCTCGGGCCACCGTCGCCAACTCGTTTACGAGCGCGATGTTCACCCAGCGGAAAGTGTTCTCCAGGAGTTTGGCCATCTCCGCTGTACGAGCCGAGGACACCGGGTGCACTTTCTCGACAAACCGACGGTAGACGGCCGCCGCCGCGCGTGTGCTCTCCTCGGACGCGCCGCCGACAACGCGGGGGATGTTGGACGTGCGGAAAGAGGCGTTGGATGGGTCCACCCGCTCAGGCGCAAAGGCAAGGAGGAAGTCGCGGTCCAGCTTGAGACCGCTCTCTTCCAGGATCGGCAACACCAGATCCTCGGTCGTGCCTGGATAAGTGGTCGACTCAAGGATCACCATGTGACCGGGCCGCAGGATCCCGGCGATCGTCCGTGCGGCCTTCTCTATGTAGCTCACGTCCGGCTGCTTGCCTACCGCCAGGGGCGTCGGCACACAGATGAACAGCACGTCGCGCGCGCGCAGGTCCTCCGGGTCCGAGGTGAAATGTGTCCGGGCCGAAACCGCGGCAAGATCCTCCCCTGAAACGTCATCGATGTGTGACCGGCCGTCGGCGAGGGCGCGCGCTACGGCGGAGTTGACGTCGAAGCCCGCGACCTCGATCCCCGCCCGAGCCATCGTCACCGCCAAGGGCAACCCCACGTATCCGAGGCCGAGAACGGCCGCGTCCCACTGCGAACCCTCGATCTTGGTCAGGATGTCATCGGTCATGTGTACGCTCCGCGGGTAGACTGTCGCGAGACCGCGCACACTGTAGCGGGGCAAACCATCAAGGTCACACCGGCCGCCCGCCGGGGAGGTTATCCGTGCCCACCGTTCTTCACGTCGCCGGCGCGCGACCAAACTTCATGAAGGTCGCACCGGTCCTCCGTGCGCTCGCTGCGCGCGACGCGACGAACATCCTGGTCCACACCGGCCAGCACTACGACGCCAAGATGTCGGCCACATTCTTCGACGACCTCGGCCTGCCTGAGCCCGACGTGCATCTTGAGGTCGGCTCGGGCTCGCACGCCGGACAGACCGCCCGAATCATGGAACGCATCGAACCTGTGCTCACGGAGCGCCGTCCCGACCTCACCGTCGTCGTCGGAGATGTCAACTCGACGGTGGCCGCGGCGCTCGTTGCCGCGAAACTGCACCTGCCGGTTGCCCACGTCGAGGCCGGCTTGCGCAGCTTCGACCGTACGATGCCCGAGGAAATCAACCGCGTCCTGACCGACCAGCTCTCCGACCTGCTCTTCACCACTTCGCCCGAAGCCGAGGACAACCTTGCGCGCGAAGGCGTTTCGCGTGAACGGATTCACTTCACCGGCAACCCGATGATCGACTCACTCGACCGGCACGTGGAGCGCGCGCGCGCCTCGCGGATACTGGACGACCTCGGCCTGACCGAGCACGAGTACGCGCTCGTCACCCTGCATCGGCCATCCAACGTCGACGACCCCGAGACCCTGCGCGGAATCCTCAAGGCGCTTGGCGAAGTCGCACAAGCCACGCCCGTGCTCTTCCCCGCGCATCCGCGCACCGTGAAGATGATGCAGACCCACGGCCTCGACGGGCTCATCTCCTTGGGCGGATGCCCGACCCGCGGCACCATCACATGTGTGGACCCGGTGGGCTACGTGGACTTCCTGCGACTGATCGACGGCGCGCGCGTAGTCCTCACCGACTCCGGCGGGATTCAAGAGGAAACCACGATCTTGGGCGTCCCGTGCCTCACTCTGCGGCACAACACCGAGCGACCCATCACGTGCACGATGGGAACCAACACCCTGCTTGGAACCGACCCGGCTGCGATCGCGCACGCGGGACTCGCCGCAATCGCCGCACCACGCCCCGATCCCGTGCGCCCACCACTGTGGGACGGCCATGCGGGTGAGCGGATCGCGGACGTGATCATCAAGTGGTGCGGAAAGTAGGTCCGTAAGGCGTCGTGGCCGTTACGACGTCCTTTGTATCGTCCGCGTCGACCAAAACCACCACCAGAACCCGACACCACTTCCCACGTAATGCTGAGTTCTCCATGCTCCAGACGGCAACGGCCGACAGGATTGGCCAACTCGATGTCACCGATTCCGTGTCAGAAGATGGAAAGGCGCGGGACACCGATGGCATTCCGAGCCGCCTGACGCCCGCCACCACGCCGGCATTCGCGCGACCAAGCCGTCCAAAGCAGATGATAGAGTCCCACAGTCAGCTCGACGGGCTCCTTTCGAGTTCAGTGCCGAGCGAGGGCCTCTCAACTGCGAAACTAGAACGCTCAAGGCCAGGAACAACTCGCGGATGAAGAACAAAGAACACGCGTACCGGCCTGACATCGACGGACTTCGAGCCTTGTCGGTGGTGTTCGTCGTGCTTTTCCACGCCGGAGTGACGTCCTTTAGGGGCGGCTTTGTCGGTGTCGACGTTTTCTTCGTCATCTCCGGATTCCTCATCACCGGGATGCTGGTGGATGAGGTTCAGCGCTCCGGACGCGTGAACCTTCCCGAGTTCTACGCCAGACGGGCACGACGGCTGCTGCCCCTGGCGATCCTGGTCGTGCTGTTCACGCTGCTGGCGGGGTACGCGCTTCTCCCTCCGATCAGCCGCGGCGAGCTGTTCGCGGATGCGCGCGCAGCCGCTCTGTACTTCGCCAACTGGCGCTTCGCCGCCCAAGCGGGCGACTACTTCGGCGGGGATGGAGCCAAGAGCCTGCTCGTGCATTACTGGTCGCTGGCCATCGAAGAGCAGTTCTACATGATCTGGCCACTCATCATCGTGGGCGCAACGAAGCTGGTCCCGTCGAAACACCCGGAGCGGCGTGCCCGCACATTCGTCGTCGCTCTCGCCGCGGTCGGCGGTGCTTCGCTCCTAGGTTCGGCGATCTTGACACCGCGCGAAGGAGTCGTCGCCTACTACGGAACCCATGTGCGGATATGGGAACTCGCAATCGGCGCAGGCATAGCGCTCGCCCGGCCGTGGTTGCGCACGGTGCCCCGAGCCGCGGCGCAAGTCGCTGCGGGCGTCGGCATCATCGGCGTCGGGATCGCTGCGCTCACCTTCAGCGGGAGCATGACGTTCCCCGGAACAGCGGCGTTGCTCCCCGTGCTCGGCGCAGGCCTGGTGGTCGGATCCGGAGTGCCGGTAAGAACGCTGGTCGGCAGGGGGTTGGCATCCGGTCCGCTCCCGCTCATCGGGCGCTTGTCCTACTCCTGGTATCTGTGGCACTGGCCGGCACTCGGCATCGCACAGCTCTTGCGAACGCGCGGGGGCTGGACGATCGGACTCGGGCTCACCAAGGCCCTCGCCATTCTGGTCTCGTTCGGCCTTGCGGTCCTTACCCACCACATCGTTGAGAACCCGATCCGCTACACGCCCCGGCTTCGCGGCGCGCCGCGCCGCGCGCTGGCTTTCGGTCTGGCCCTTTCGCTCACTCCGGTCGCGGTTGCGTTCGCACTGCCGATGACAGGAAACAGCACCATCCCAAAGGGTGGCCCATTGGCGATGACGCCCGAGCAGGCCAAGGACGACAACCCGTTCCTCGCGGTTGGGGCCTGCCATCAGACAACCGGCATCAGGATCTCGGGCCATTGCGTCTTCGGGGATCCAAATGGCGTCAAGACAGTCGCCCTTATCGGTGACAGCCATGCCCTCAATTGGTTCCCCGCACTCGACCGTGCGTCCAAGACCCGCGGCTGGCGCCTGTTTGTGTGGACCAAGAGCGCCTGTCCGGTCACCGATGTCGAGGCTTACAACCAACGCCTGCAACGCAGATACTCCGAGTGCACTCCTTGGCGCAAGAACCTGCTCGCCCACCTGGCCGCGATCGGCCCGCTGGACCTGATAGTCGTCGGCCGCACCTCCGTGTATCAGGGACTCACGCTCGACGAGAACGGCAAACGACTGAGCGCCTCAACCATCGGCCCGACCTGGCGAGAGGCAAGCATTCGGTCCTTCAAATCGCTCGCCGCGGTCGCACCCCGCATCGCGGTCA
Source organism: Actinomycetota bacterium (assembly GCA_041658565.1). NCBI lineage: Bacteria > Bacillati > Actinomycetota > Actinomycetota bacterium. Next base: position 44,529 of record JBAZZY010000016.1, read on the forward strand.
TGCGAGACACGCCTCACGCCGGCGAACCGCCTCCTGAGTGTCTGTCCGCCAACCCAACCACTCCGGGGCGATGCTCGTTCCCGAGACGCAATCACGTCGAGACCGACTCGGCGCTCGTAAAGGCCGAGCGCGCAACCGGCGTAAAGAGCTTGGTCTTCCTCGACCTTACGCACGCAATTTGCCCTCGTGCTGTGTGCCCTGTGGTCACCAGTGATGGAATCATCATGTACCGCGACCGGACCCACTTGACCGCAACCTACAGCCTTCGGCTCGCCCCCGAAGTCGCCAAGCTGGTTAGCCCTCTGCTTACGGCCTAACGAACTTACGGCCTGGCGGACTTCCGCCCGAGTCGCAGTACGCGCTGCACCTTCAGGCCGAGCCGCCACCACCAGTGCGCGCGCTGACGCGCGAGCGTTCGCTCCAGCCCGGTCGCGCGCGCGCGCGCCTTTTCGAGCGACTTGCGAGACTCGGAGATCCTGTCGTTCAATTGCTGGCGCTGCTCGGTGAGTTGAGACACGCGGCCGCGCAAGCGGTCCACTTCGAGGTCGACGTCGCGTAGTCGCTCCTCCGAAACCTCCAGCAATCGTGAATCGGTGATCCCTTCAGCTTCGCCCGGCACTGCAACCGCTAGGACGTAGGGGCCCAGCAGATCCATTTGCTCAACGCGCAGAGATGCTCCTCCGAGCAGGTCCACCAGTTGGCGAACGTAGATCGCGTCCTTGTGGTCGTGGTGAACGTGCAGACCGTACGGCGCGGAGATCACGAGCGCGCCGTCGGGACGAAGAACACGCCGAACTTCGGCGAGGATCTTCTCGGGGTGAAGGACATGCTCAATCACCTCACCCAGCAAGACGGTGTCCAGACTGGCATCCGCGAACGGAAGTCCCGCCGCTTCGACGTACTCGAATCGGACTCGCGCCTGTACTGCCGGATCCTCAAGCGAGAGGGCTTTACGTGCATCCTCGATCGCTTCGAGTTCGTGATCAATGCCGACAACTTCGAAACCTTCACGACCGAGCAAGATGCAGGCGATCCCTTGGCTGCATCCGATGTCGAGTACGTCCGCCCCGCGAGCCCGGCGGCACATCCAGTGGATACGCTCACGCGTCCGCCGCTGCTGCTCCGCAGATCCGGCCCGCCCTGCGTAAACATCGCTGATCTTGTCCCTGTTCACGGGCGGTATTCTACGCGCACACCTACCAAGCGGGACCAAGGAAATCATGAAATGGATCTTGTGGGGAGACATCCTCGAACGACATGTCGTCGACAGTCTTGCCTCCGCGTTGCGGGCCGAGGGACACGACGTCGTTCACGTTCCGGTCCGGGAGCCCGGATACGTCCTTGATCCCGACGCGGAGACCGAGCGTCGGTGGGAGGCTTTGCTGGATGAAGCGCTCCCGGCCGACGCCTTGTTCAACTTCCGCGCAGACCACCTGACGCCGCGCCTTGTTGAGAAGCTGCGCGCGCAGGGCACGGTCACGTTCGCCTGGCTTTCCGACGACCCGCTGCTCTACCAACTCGTCTACCGGCACTTCGTCGAGTCCTACGACGTAACTCTCCACACCGGCCGCGAAGACGTGCTTGCGTTCTACGAACAACGGCACGGCATCAAAGGCTTCTCATTCCCCTTCTGGACCGACGACGCGCGCTACCCGGCTCGCTGGGATCCGGACGCGGCGGACATAGAACTGGGCTTTCTGGGGAACTGCACCGGACCAAGGCGAAACGGCCGCTACGATCTACTCGCGAGTCTCCCGTTCCGGACCCGGTTCTTCGGGCGGATGAATCGCGGTGACGAGGACTACGCAGGGATCGCCGGCGGCCTGCTGGCTCCCGATGAAATCTCCGAGGCAACAGCACGATTCCGCCTTGGATTGAGCATCCCCCAGGCGTTCGATGAAGCTGAGCCCCGGTTCTCATTCCCGGAACTTGTGGGATTCGGTGAGTTCTGCTTCCCGAGCCGGCTGATCGCGTACGCGGCAACGGGGGTCCCGTCGATCTCGCTGCAAGCAACCGCTTCGCCACTCGCATCGACGCTCACCGTCCGAACGAGAGCCGAGTTGGTTGGAATCGCCGCGGATCTGCTGGAGGATCCCGGGGCGCTCCTCGCGCTCTCTGCGTCCGTGCGCGCGGAGTTCGAAGCCTGCCTGAGCGCTCGAAGCCGTGTGGCGATGCTGTCCGGCCTGCTTTCGGAAAGGCGGGACCTCGACGTCAGGACGCGCGCGAACCTCTGGCGACAATTCGGCGAAAGTCCCGTGTCGATCGCCTTACGACGAACACGCCGCGCGGTTCCTAAGCCCCTCCCCCAACCGACCGAGACGACGGTGCTTGCGTTCCTTCGCGCTTCCGGCGTCGCACCGCGCCCGATCGATCTGCATAGCGCAGGCAACGCTCTCGGAGTGCGGATCGCCGCCTTCGACGTGGACGCATGCCCGACACTCGCCCGAAACCCGTGGGGCCTTCGCGCCGGCGACGGCCCGGTGGAGATCGACGGAGAACGTCTCGAGCGCCTCATCGAGCGAACGCGCGCGCGCGTCCTGCTCTTCGGCGACGGCTGCGCGCCGCGCGCCGACACTATCGAACGTCTTCGGGTCGCGGGCACCACAACCGTCGGCGTCTGGTTCGAGTCGCCGACGAAGGCCGCCGGAGCTTTCGCAATGAGGTTCGATGCGATCGCTACAAGCGACCCCTCTGCGATCGAGTTCTTCCAAGAGCGCGGCCTGCCTCCGATAGCACTACCCGAAGCCGCCTCCGCGGACCGGAGTGCGCGGCCTCCCGGCGTCCTGGTGCGCGGAGCGACGCCCGGCGCAGTAGCGCTCACATCCCGGTTGCAGGCGGCCGGCATTCCCGTCACTCCGGGACCGGAAGCCGAGATCGAACTGTTCTCAGCCGACACGGGCGAAAGCGCGGGTGCGGTCTTTGCGGCGGTTGCACGCGGCGCCCTCGTCATCGCACCAGCGCGCATTGCCCCGGAATCGCTCGACCCAAACGGCCAAATGCTGGTCTTCGAGAACCTCGCACAAGCAGTCGGGCTGTCCGCCTACTACGCCGCGCGTGCAGCGGAGTGCGACGAGATCCGCGCCGCAGCCGCGCGGCGAGCCGCAGAGTTCGGGTGGGATCATTGGCTGTCATCACTCCTCGGCGCGATCAAGGCGCCTGTGCCGACTTCAACCGGAAGCATCGCGGTGCTCGGCTACTACGGCCGCGGCAATGCCGGCGACGAGCTGATCCTGGCCGGCCTTGCCGAGCGACTTCCCGACACGGACCTCCGGGTGATCGGATACGACGCTGCGGGAGTGGCCGCCGGACACAACCTTCCCGCCGTCAACATCGCAGACCTGGACGCTGCGCGCGAGCTCATCGCCGGCGCGAGCGCGTTCGTAATCGGCGGAGGCGGACTGATTCACGACTACGCCCTTCGATCCGACGATGCCTCGGCGTGGCTCTCTGGAGAAGCGCGGCCAAGAAGTCTTGCGGCGATCGCGCTCCTGGCCGCCACCGCAGCGCGCGCCGGCGTTCCGGTCGGGATATACGGCATCGGAATCGGGCCGCTCGAGACTTCACTCGGGCGAGCGCTCGCGCGGTACGTAGCCGAGACTGCGGCGTTCATCTCGGTTCGCGACGAAGGCTCGGCAGAGATCCTCCGAGAGTGCGGTTTCAGGGGGGATTTGCTCGTCGGAGCCGATCCAACCCTGACTATCACCCGGCCGGACCCGGCCGGGGTTCTCTCCGAACTCACAGGCCTGGAGTACGTGTTCGTCGCCGCGCGTCGCTGGCCGAACGCGCCCGATGATTTCCCGAGCCGGCTGGCGGCGCTATTGGATCAAACCATTGAACGATTCGGAGTCCGCGCCGTCTTCCTCGCGTTTCAGGCTCCGGGCGCCGGCGCCGACGACGCGGCGATGCACCGCGCGATCGCCGATCGAATGCGGAGGCGGGACGCCGCATTGCACCTGGATGGGTTGGATCACAACGGGTTGCTCTGCGCGCTCGCCGGCGCGCGCGCCGGCATCGGCATGCGACTCCACGCGTCGATCCTCGCCAACTCCTTCGGAGTTCCGACCATCGGCATTGCCTACGACCCAAAGATCCGCGCTCACTACCGGCAGGTCGGCCGGGACGCGCTGGCCTTCGGACTCGACTTCCAGGTCGAGGCGGCCGAGGCGGCACTCGCCGACCTGCTCGTCGCCGGCAAACGACAGCGCACCGACATCCAGAACGCGATCGCACCGCTGAAGCGACGCGCTGAGAGCATGACGGGAGCGTTCGATCAGTGGCTTGAGGGCCTCCCGGCGCGACTCCCGGCGCGCGCGCTCGATCTGGATTCGGAACTCGCCGACCTGCGGACGGCACTCGGCCGGACCCTCGCCGATCCTCCGGCCGGCGCGTAGGCGGCGCTCAAACCCCGTCCGCCGGCGCTCTCGGCGCCGACACCTGAGCAGTATCGCCACGGGTATACTTTGCCGATCGACCGTCGGCTGGATCTCCTCGCGCACGTACGCTCGAGCATGATTGGCCGCGAGAAACCGCAACCGTGACCAATATCTCCTCGACGACCAAGACTGCAGCCCGACTCGCCGCGCGCGCCCTTGTCGACCGCGGCTCTCGCAGGCAGCTGGCAACGTATCCATCGCGCGCTTCCGCCCGGTTTCGCCGCTCGCGCACCGCGCGCATGTTCTCGGCTGGGCTGAACCTGGCAAGCATCGTTGTCTCGGGCAACGAGAGACTTCCCATCACCAGTCGCATCGCGTTCGCGCGCGGCCTTGCCGCGTTGCGCCGTCGCGAAAAGGTCGCACGAGAGATCGCGCACGACCTTCGCGAAGAACGTGGGGAGTCGGGTGCGGGGTTCGCAATCGAAGCCGAGGCTCACCGGCGAGCAGAACGCATTGATGCGGCAGTAGCGGCGGCCAACGAGGCCGCCCGGCGATCTCCCGAGTCTGGAACCGTCCAGCGGATCGCAGGCATGGTTTCACTGGCGTCGGGCGACTTCTCGACGGCGGCGCAAAGGCTGGCAATCGCAACACGGCGACGACCAAGAGATGCCGCAGTTCACCACGCCCTCGCGCGCGCCCTGCTGATGTCGGGAGGCGACGCCCTGCCGCACGCGGCGCGGGCGGTCGAGCTATCTCCGGGACAGGCTTCCTACGTCAAACTGCTTGGCAGCGTTCTCCGCCGTTCGGCGGACACCGAGCGCGCGCTTGAGCTACTGGACCGGAGCTTGCGCTCGCCCTCCGCGTCGCGCGCAGTTGTCGAGTCGATGGTCTCGGCGTTCCTGGACACCGACCGTCAGGATGACGCGATCGCTCTCATCCGGAAACGGGTGTCGCCGGAGGACCAGCCACGCTTGCTCGCTAAGGCCTTCCTAAACCTCCGTCGATACGAGGAGGCAGTCACCCACGCCGATCGAGCTATCGAGATCGATCCGCGCAATCCTTGGAACCACTACTTGCGCTCGAACGCGCTCCAAGGCATGGGCAATCTGTCGGCGGCGCTCGCATCACTGCAAGACGCGCGCGCGCGCGGCGACGACTCGCGATTCGAACGACGCGAGCGGCATCTGTCCGGGCTGATGCGCACGTTGACGGGAGACTGGATTCCGACGGTTCCGGGAATCCCTGAAACGCTGCAGCCTGCTGCGCCCGACAGGGTGCTGCACCTGCTGGAGCGCACCCTCCCGCACCGGCAGTCGGGCTACACGGTGCGATCGATGTACACGGTGACGGCGCAACGAGACGCGGGCCTCGACCCGATCGTGGTCACGCGCCTCGGGTTCCCCAAGATCGACGGCGTTCACGAGTACGAGCCCCTCGAGACGGTCGGCGGCGTCCCGCACTACCGTTTGGAGCTTCCGGATATCGTCAACTATGCCGAACTCCCTAAGGACGAGTACTTGGAGCGGTACGCGGCGGAAGCCGCGAAGGTCGTTCAGCGAGTACGGCCGGCGATGCTGCAACCCGCGTCGAGCTACTTCAACGCGATGGTCGGACTAGCACTGAAACGCCGGTTCAACATCCCGATGGTGTATGAGGTACGCGGCTTCCAGGAGGACTCGTGGGCATCGCGTAGGGACGACGCGCTCGGGACGGAGTTCTACGAAGGGCGCCTGCGCGCCGAGACGCTGTGCATGCAAGGCGCGGATCGCATCGTGACTCTCGCAGAGGTAATGAAAGAGGAGATCGCCGGCCGCGGTATCGACCCGGATCGGATTTGGATCATCCCAAACGCCGTAGACGTGGAGCACTTCACGCCGCGTGCACGCAACGACGCGCTCGCGCGCGACCTCGGTCTGCCCGGCGACCGCACCGTCCTGGGCTACATCTCCAGTCTGAGCGGTTACGAAGGTGTCGACACACTGCTGCGCGGAATCGCGGTCTTGCTCCAGCGCGGCGTGGCCGTGTCGGGACTCGTGGTCGGAGACGGACCCGAGTTGGAGCCCTTGCGACGCCTTGCCGGTGAACTCGGAATCACCGAACACGTGCGAATCACCGGCCGGGTACCTCACGATCAGATCCTCGAGTACTACTCCCTTATCGACGTCTTCGTCGTTCCCCGCAAGAACCTTCGCGTGTGTCGGCTGGTCACACCACTCAAGCCGTTTGAGGCGATGGCGATGCAGCGAGCGCTCCTAGTGAGCAATGTGACCGCCCTCGAAGAGATCGCAGCACCAGGCGAACGCGGCCTCTCGTTCGTAGCTGAGGATCCCGAGAGTCTCGCCGCGCAGGCAGAGGTGTTCGTTCGCGATCCGGAATTGCGGAATCAGATGGGCGCCGCAGCACGAGACTGGGTTACCCGCGAACGGACATGGACGCGAAACGCCGAGCGATACCGCGATCTGTACGAGAATTTGCTCTCAGAGCGAGGGCTTCGCCTCTCGGCCCCGCGATCCCCAGTCTCACCATCGGAGGTTTCCGGCTGAGTTCGGGGAAGACCGTGCCGGCAATCTGCGTGTTCGTCCGCAATCAGTTCCATCACGATGCGCGCGTCACGCGCATATGTTCCAGCCTCCAAGAGCAAGGCTTCGAGACAACCGTCTTCGCGGTTGCGGCGGTCGGCGCCCCGGCGAGCGACTCATGGGAGGACGGGCACCTGGTGGCGCGCGTGAACGTCGAAACGCCGATACATCGGAGTGCCCGGTTCGTTACCCGATCCCTCGCGACTCTCGTCCGCCGCCCAAAGCCTGCGCGCGCCGGAACAGACGTCTCTGCCCCGCGGGAGCGATCTCAGACGCAAACGAGTCTTCAGCCTGTGGGAACCGGGCGTAAATCCGCGCGCGCGCTCCTGCTCCCATTGAATCGCACATGGCAGAACGTCGCTTACGCAAGGGAGGCCGGGCGCAGAGCCGGGCGATTGCACCCGGTCGCCTACCACTGCAACGATCTCAACACCGTGCTTGCAGGATGGGTCGCACGTCGGATTCACCCTGCCCCTTTGATCTACGACTCCCATGAGCTGTGGCCACATCGCAAGAGAGCCGACGCCGGACCCATCAAGACCTTTGTTGGGGAACTGGCGGATCGCTATTGGGCTCGGCGCGCCGACGCGGTCGTGACGGTCAACGACTCGATCGCCCAACATATGCAACGCCGCTACCGCGTGCGGCAGGTGCACGTCGTGCGCAACCTCCCGGCAACGACGAGCCGCGTGGAGCCGGCAGCGGCGTATGCGATCGGACATGTACCTCGCCCCCGCCTGATGTACGTGGGCGGCGTCCAGACCCACCGCGGACTAGAGGAACTGATCGACGCGATGCCGCTGATCAAACACGGCACTCTTGTTGTAGTCGGCCCGGGAAACGACGCGTACCGCGGCGAACTCGAGGAGCGCGCGCGCAGCCGCCGGGTGGCCGACCGCGTCGTCTTCCACGGCCTCGTTCCCCACGCACAACTCGTCGGCGTTCTGGCAACCGGGGACATCGGCTTCGCGCTGATCAAGAACTTCTGCCTCTCGTATTACCTCTCGTTGCCCAACAAGCTCACCGAGTACATCCACGCGGGCCTCCCCGTCGTTGCGAGCGACTTCCCCGAGATGCGGTCGGTGGTGGAAGGCAACCAAGTGGGAATCGTGTGTGACCCATCGGATCCTGCTGCGATCGCACGCAGCGTGAACGAACTGCTGGCCGACACAGAAGGCCTTGAGCGCATGAAGGCGAACGCGCGCGCGGCTGCACGCGAACTCAACTGGGAACTTGAATCCAAGCGCTTGCTCGCGATCTATCGAGAACTGATCCCAGCCGACCGATGGCCGGTGAAGTCGTGAAGCGCGTCTGCATGCTCGTGCGCAACTCGCTGGAGTTCGATCCACGCGTCGAACGTGAGGCGGCAGCCCTTGCGCGCGCCGGGTACGACGTCACCATCATCGCCATATGGGAACCGGCGCGGACCGTCCGCAGGGAAGAGCGCAAGGGGTTTCGCATCCGCAGGGTGAGTCGCCGCCGCCCCGGATTCGACTTCATCACTTCTGTCGCCGGGCGCGCCGTCGGGCGCCTGCGTTCCGGGCACCACGATGGTTCCTCGGGGTCGCTCCCGGGCAGGCTCCCGGCTCTCGCGATCCGCGGCGCATCCCTGTGGATCGGACGCGCGCTCAACCTTCTCCCCGCGATCACACAACGCTGGGCGATCGAATGGCGCATGGCGCTGGCCACCGCCGCCGCACGTCCCGACATCGTTCACGCGCACGACCTCAACACACTCGCCCCCGCGTCATGGGCCGCGCGTGTACGTCGCGCGAAACTCGTCTACGACTCCCACGAGATCTCTCCGGGTCTTCCCACGGTGCAAGATCCGGCACGCGTTTCGCGGTTCGAAGCACGCCTCATCCGACGCGCCGATGCAGTGATCCACACAACGCCGATGCGCGCGCGGTGGGCGGCCGAAACCTACGGGATTCGGACGCCGGTAGTCGTCCGAAACGTCCCCGAGGGATCATGCGAGATCGCTCCCGTGAACATCGCCGCGGAGATCGGCCTCCCACCCGGCACGCGAGTTGTCCTGCACCAAGGGAACATGCAACGAGACCGCGGACTCGAGGCGCTGATAACAGCCTTTGCGTCTCTCGACGAAGGCTTCGGGCTTCTGATGCTCGGCGGTGGGCGGCTGCGCCCGGGATTGGAGCAACTCGTCGCCTCCCTCGGGCTCGCTGAGCGGGTCAAGTTCCGAGCGTCGGTCCCTCACTCCGAGTTGTTGAGCTGGACGGCCGGAGCTTGGTGCGGCGCCTCACTCCTCGTCGATACGTGCCTGAACCACCGGTACTCGCTGCCCAACAAGCTGTTCGAGTATCTCGCCGTCGGTGTCCCACTGATCTGCTCGGACAACGAGGAAATCGGCGAGTTCGTGCGCGCGCACTCCTGCGGCGAAGTCTGCAATCCCTCCGACCCGGCGTCTGTGGCAGCCGCCATCCAATCGCTCGCCGCGCGCCACGACGCCGCCGCCGAGGCGGCACGCGCAGCCGGCAAGATCCACCGGTGGGAAGACGAAGAACGCGCCCTGCTGGACTTGTACGCGAACCTGTAGCGATGCCGGTTCGCTCGCCGCATTCTTCCGACTGATAGCCTCGCAGGCATGCGCGTGTGCATGATCGTCCGCAACTCCTGCGTGCGCGACCCTCGCGTCCTCAAGGAAGCAGGATCGCTCGCAAGGGCAGGTCACGAACTAACGGTGATCGCGACAGCTGAGCCGGGCGCGTCCGCCTCAGAAGCGCGCGACGGGTTCGCGATTCACAGAGTCGAACCCGTGCCGGGCTGGGTCCGGCGAGTCACCGGACGCGCGCCGCTGCCGACACAGGCTGCGACTCCCGCGTCCACCGCCGGGGAGATCCCCACGCAGCGACGGCCATACGCCCTGACGACCTTCCGCGACATTCTGGTCACTCGACAATTGACGACGGCAGCGCTGGCCACTCCGGCCGACGTCTATCACGCGCACGACCTCAACACGCTGCAAGCCGCCGCGCGCGCCGCCCGACGCCACCGCGCGCGCCTTGTGTACGACGCGCACGAGTTGTACCCGGAACTGACCGGACTCGGAAAGGCCGAGCGCGCGCGCTGGGCGCGTATCGAGCGAAGGTTGATCAGCACACCCGACGTCGTGATCACGCCCTCGGAATCGCGGGCAGACGAGATGGCGCGCCGCTACCGGATTCCTCGGCCATCGGTCGTGATGAACTGCCCACCGGCCGGCCCGGCGCCCGATCCGGCCGCAAGTCCCCTCGCTGCTCTTCGCCGGCCGGGAGAACGGCTGCTGGTCTACTCGGGAGGGTTCACCGGAAACCGCGGACTCGAGAACCTCGTACGCGCGATGCGACACCTTCATGGATTCCGCCTTGCGATGGTCGGGTGGGGCCGCCTGGAATCCGAACTTCGCGCGATCACTGTGCAGGAGAACCTCGGAGACCGGATCGAGTTCATACCGGTCGTCGAGCACGACCAAGTCGTTGCGGTCGTGGCAGGCGCCGACATCGGAATTGCGCCCTACCTTCCCGTCGGCCTCAACAACGTGCTGGCCGCACCAAACAAACTGTTCGAGTATCTCCACGCCGGACTTGCGGTCGCGGGAAGCGACTTACCCGACATTCGCCGGGTCGTCGAGACCCACCGCATCGGCGCGTTGTTCAACGCGGTCGATCCCTTGTCCATCGCGCTGGCCGTGCGCGAGATCGTCGATTCCGATGATCTGCCGGCCATGCGGGAGCGCGCGCTCGCGGCCGCCCCCGGCTACACGTGGGAAGCACAAGAAGATGTGCTTCGCGACATCTACGCGGCGCTCGGCGAGTCCGGCGCAGTCGGCTAGCCCAGGCGCGGAACGACTTCGGTCGCGAACCGCTCGATCGCTTCCGCGGCCCGCGCGCGCGTCATCCCCGGCGGCACCAAGACCACGGAAGTGAACACATCGGCAAGATCTAGGCCGTCCAGTTTCTCGGCGATGGGGCGAAGTTGAGAGGCAACCTCAGCCGGCGTCCCCACGACGCACGACGCGCGAACCTCTGCCTCAAACGGTAGGGCCGCATCGCGCGCGCCGGAGACGTCGCGCTCGCCCCGGCCCCACAACATGTACGAGCCGCGCACGTGAAGCACTCCGTCGCGGATCGACGCCCAGGCGTCGTCGGCATCGCGACCAATCCCGACGGGGAGGAACACTCCGTACCCGAAAGGGCCCTCGACGCCGGCATCATGACGCATCTGCAACACTTGCTCGGCGCGCGCGGCGATGTCCGACACGCCCGCCGTGGACGGCGGGAAGTACCCGTCCGCGATGCGAGCGGCTCGGCGAAGCGCCGGTTCCGCTGCCCCGCCGAGCCAGATCGGAATCGGGCGCGCGGGCTTGGGCGTCACTTCGACGTCCGTGAAGGACAGATGCCGTCCCTGATACGTGAACCTCCCCGGACCCCATGCGAGCCGGAGCACATCGACAAGCTCCTCAAGCCG
>JBAZZY010000017.1 GCA_041658565.1 Actinomycetota bacterium
CACCGCCGCCGCCGCCAACGCGGCCTCGGGCGGCTAACTCCCGTAGAGTTTGAGGCCGTGTACGAAGGAGCCCTTGCAGCGTGAAAGGCTCACAAGCTACGAGTCAACCAGATCGGGGGCAGTCCCGACTGTCCCCCTTCGGCGTCCAGCCTCTGACGTGCAGAGACGTTGGGAGGACCTGGGATGATGAGGAGAGTTGACCGAGCCCGGCTCGGTGTGGTGATTGGAGCGGCGGCAGCGCTTGCCGTGAGCGCCTGTGGCGGCTCCCCGTCTGGGTCTGTGATTCCGCCACAGACCGCCTCACCGTCCGGCCCAGTAGTGGCATCGCCGACCACATCCAGGAATCCGACTCCCGTATCCACTCGGCACAGTCTTGTCGATGAGTTCGTCAATTCCGCGTACCGCGTGCTCGGCGTGGTGGAGAACACGAAGGCGCCTTACTACCTAATCATTGCAACTGAACGCGCAAGGGCAGATTGCGGAAGTGAAGGTGAGCCGGAACGTTGCGTGAATGATGCGGCCTGTGGATCCATGTACACGTCGGAGTACTGCTATTTTTTCGTCGAACCAGCCTACGCCAACGGCGCCGATCCACAGACGCGATTCGTTGCGCGGTGGCGCAGTGAGAAGGATGAGATGGACTCCCTGGAGATCGCCTCTATTCGATTCCTCAGTGCCAGCAGGATGAGATTCCAGTCCTCCGGCGGAGATGGGTGTGTAGGTGTCTCGAATCTCTGGGAGTTGAACTTGACCGATGGCGCGATAAGACACATCTCTCGCGATGAGGATGTCGATTGCGGCCCATGAACTCGATGGATCGCCGCCCAAAGCGCGGCTGGAACTGACGCTCGGCTTCGCCTCGCGCGGGTCAGCGGCTGGGACGATGGACGGACAGCGACCCCCCCACGAAGATCTCCACTGAAGAGAAATCGGGAAACTGCGCGGCTGTCGATCGGTAGGGTCACCCACCGAGGATCCCCACCCAGCCTTGCCGGTTGGACTACTGTCGCCTGCAGCCCCCCGACGGCTGTCCTCGCCTCCACTGTGGTAGGCCCCGACTGGCGCGCGCGCGCCCTAAGAACGCCGGTGCGCGCGCCGTTCTATATGGGCGGAGCGTCCAACTGAGGCATCCGGTGGATAATGACGTTTAGCCCGAGGGGGGAGGAAGCAGAGAGGGTTTCCGCTCCCTTACTTCCGCCGGGGATTGGCACAATGATTGGACTACAAACATGTCGAGCATTGCCAGGCGCGCGCTATCCTGTCCGCGCGTGATCTTATTGAGGTCCGCATAGGCAGGAGTCGCGGCTGAGGCAGGGGGAACTCATGGTCTTGGGAGTGGATGTCGGACCGCAAGAGCTACTCGTTTTGCTCGTCGTGTTCGTCTCGCCCATCTGGGGCATCATCGATGCGGCGCTCCGCCCCGAGACGCAGTGGCAGGGAGCCAGCCAGAACAAGGTCGTGTGGATCTTGATTCAGCTGTTCCTTGGATTCATCGGCACAATCATCTACTTCGCTGCGATCCGACCGAAACTCAAGCGGGTTTCCGCAGACGCCCAAGCCTCGCCGGAATGACCGGGGGAGTGCCCAGCTCGTCGAGGTTGGAGTGCCCGGTGCAATACGAATCATGGAACTACCACGATCGGATCACGATCTAGCCCGGGAAGCGCGGGGGAAAGCCCTGCGTTCGCGGGCTGCGAATCACGGTGTACGACGTGTTGGGCTATCTCGCCTCGGGGATGAGTGAATCAGAGATCTCGCGCGACTTTCCCGACCTTGAGTTGGAAGACATTCGCGCGTGTCTCGCGTTTGCCGCCGATCGTGAACGCAAGCTCGTCGCGGGCGACTCCCGTATCAGTCGCTCCTTAAGATGTTCCTCGCCGAGCGGATCGAGGAGGAGTCGCGGAGATCGCGCGCGGGGTGAATCGCGCGGCTTCAAGTCACCTGCGGCGATCGTGACGTTTGCTGAGGACCGGGCCCGTTCGAGGGCGTGCTGGGCGGGGATTGGCCTACACTTGGGGACAAGGAGGTACTCATGGATTGGGCCGACCACATTGTCGCGACTCCCGACACGCTTCACGGGGCGCCGCGATTCCGGGGAACACGGATCCCTGTGTCCGTAGTCCTGGACAGTCTCGCAGCCGGCGTCAGTGCTGAGGACCTCCATCGGGATTACCCGAGTCTCCCCGCAGAAGCAGTACCGGCAGCTCTCGGGTATGCGGCCGACCTGGCGCGCGACCGGATCGTGCCTCTCAGCGCGTAACTGTGGCGTCGGTCAAGCTCGACGAGAACATTCCCGACTCGGTTCGTGATGTCCTGCGGAGCGCGGGCCACGATGTAGTAACGGTTGCCGAGGAGGATCTGCTCGGAGCTAGTGATGACGCGGTGCTTCGCGCGGCTGCATCGGAGGGACGTCTCCTGGTCACTCTTGACTTGGACTTCGGGGACATCCTGACTCATCCTCCCCAGTCCGCGGCCGGCATCGTTGTCCTTCGCCCACATCGTCAGACCCCCACGCTCGTCCGGGAGCTAGCCGCGTCGGTCGCCGCACTGCTTCACCAGGAGCCCATTCGTGGCAGGCTCTGGGTGATCGACGAGGCCAGGTTGCGAATATGGCCTGGTGGGGATCCCGACTAGATGTGGGGGTCTCTCTGACCGTGCGCGCGCTTTTTGTTGCTCCGTATCTTCCGACGCCGGGGTCGGGGGGACGGACGCGGTTGCTCAACTTGATGTCGCGCTTGTCGCAGCGTCACGACGTTTCGTTGGTTGCCTTCACGTCGGCGGAGCAACAGGCGCACGAGAATCCTTATCCGGGGATCGTGTTGGCGCCGCCGCCGAAGCGCGCGCGCCCCGGCGGTCCGACGGGTGCGGCGGTCTTCTACCGTGAGAAACTTCAGCGGTTGCCGGCGTTTGTCTCGTGGATGGACTCGCCGGAGATGCATGCGGCGGTGCGGGATGCGGTCGAGCGTTTCCACCCCGACGTGGTGCAGGTAGAGACCACCGAGATGGGGCAGTACCTCGGAGACATCCCCGCCGGACCGGCGCGCGTGCTGGATCTGCAGGACGTCGCGTCGCGGTGGTTTGGCCGCGTGCGGCGCCACGGTGACACACGCAAGCAGCGCGCGCTGATGGGCCTGGAGTTCCTCAAGACGCGCGCGTACGAGACTCGGTGCGCGCGCATCCCCGAGGCGGTCTTGGTTTCGAGCGCGATGGACGGGGTGTTCCTGCGCGGACTCACTGGGGTGGACGCAGTCGAGGTCCCCAACGGGGTCGACGTCGCTTCGTTCAGTCCGATGCCGGAGGTTGCCGAGGAGCCCGGGGTGATCTTGTTCGTCGGGCCGATGACTTACGACGCGAACTTGGATGGGATGCGCTGGTTCGCGCGCGAGGTGCTCCCTCTGGTGAGGCGCGAGGAGCCGGGCGCGCGCCTGGACCTCGTGGGCACTGCGGCCACGGAGTCATTCGGCGACGGGGTGCGGGTGCTCGGGCGGGTCGAGGACGTGAGGCCGCACTTGGCGCGCGCCCCGGTGTCGATCGTCCCGGTGCGCGTTGGGACGGGCACGCGCTACAAGATCCTCGAAGCGCTATCGATGTCGCGCGCCGTCGTGTCCACCACGGTCGGGGCCGAGGGTCTGGGTCTGGCCGACGACGAGCATCTGTTGCTGGGCGACGAGCCGGAGGAGTTTGCGCGCGCGGTGGTGACGTTGCTTCGGGACCCGGCGCGGCGCGCGCGCCTGGGTTCGGCGGGGCGCGCGCACATCGCGGCGCGCTACGACTGGGGCTCGATCGTGGGTCGCGTCGAAGAAGTCTGGGACCGGGTCGCTTCGACCAAGTAGCTGTAGTAGGGGCCGAAGCTCAGCGCGCGCGCCACGGCGGCGGCTGCCGCGGGCGTGTGGCGGCGGACACGTCCGAAGGCGCGGAAGAAGAACCGCCGGGTCTCCAATCGCATGATGGCGAGGTGCAGCGGCAGGTTCTCGTTGCCGCGCGCGCGCACCGTCCACCCTGCCGCCCGCAGCGGCTCGGTCACTTCTTGGAGTTCCGGCGGTTTCTCATTGAGGTGCTCTGCCAGCCAGTCGGGGAGCTCAAGGTTGCGCCTGCGGTAGTACGCGGCCAACCGCCCGTCGGCCTCCGCCGAGGGCGCTCCCATTGGTCCTCCAACGATCACGCGGCTCCGCGCGACCCGCATTGCCTCTTCGATGCAGCGCCGACGAAGGTCCTTTGGGATGTGTTCCAGGGTGTCCATGATCAGCACGACGTCGACGGAGCGATCGGCAAAGGGCAGATCCACGGCGGTGCCTCGGATGGGGGTTAACAGGGGACCAGGCGGCCCGGGAAAGCGGATTTCCAGCCCAAATGTTCGGTGTTCTAGGTAAGCGGAAATGCCGTCTGAACCGCTGCCGACCTCCAGCACAGGGCCCTGCTCGCCGCGAAGAAGCGGCAGCACGGAGGCGTAGCGCACCAGTTGATTGATCACAGGCCCCTATTATTCGTGACGATGCCCAAGAACCAAGACACCTTGCGCGTCCTGGCAATCAGCCACGCGGCGGTCGTGGAGACGAACCAGGAGCCTTACGACGCCCTGGCGCGCGCCGGCGCGTCGGTGACCGTCGTCGTTCCTCGTGCCCTGCGGACCGACATCCGCGGGCGGGTTCGCCTGAGAGAACTCCCCGGGAGCGCGGCGCGCGTGATCGGGTTGCCGGTGCTGCTCGGTGGATACCGTCAGGCGCTCGGCGGGCAGCGCGGCATCCACTTGCTGGTGTACGCGGGACTGCGGCGCGCGGTGGCGCGCGTCGGACCCGACGTGATCTTTGTGGAGGAGGAGCCTTTCTCCTTTGCCGCCGCGCAAGCGGCGCGCCTGGCCGAGAAGGCGGGGTTGCCGTTCGTGGTGCACGAGAACCAGAACATCGAGCGCCGCTTGACGCCGCCGTTCGGGATCATTCGCCGGATGGTGCTCTCGCGCGCGGCGGGCGTGACGCTGCGAAACCGCGACGCAGAGCAACTGGTGCGCGCGCACGGATTCCGCGGGCCGGTCGCCGAGTTCCCCCACGCGGTTGATCTCTCGCGATTCTCGGGTGGATCCCGCATGGCCGGGCTCCCGCGTCCGGTGATCGGGTTCGTCGGGCGCCTGGTTCCCGAGAAGGGCATCCTCGACCTCGTCGAAGCCGTCGCCGGAATCGGGTCCTTGCTCGTCGTCGGCGATGGACCGCTTCGAGACGCAGCACAAAGGATCGCGCACGCGCGCTCCGTCCCGCATCGATTTCTTGGAGCGATCCCGCACGACGAGGTTCCTGCGTGGTACGGCGCGATGGACGTGGTCGCGGTTCCCTCGCGCACCACGCCGACGTGGATGGAGCAGTTCGGGCGGGTTGTGATCGAGGCGAACGCGGCCGGCGTTCCGGTCGTGGCTAGCGACTCCGGCGAGTTGCCGGCGACGGTTGCGGCGACCGGCGGCGGGGTAGTGGTTCGCGAGGGGGACGCGGCAGCGCTTGCGGGAGCGTTGCGGAGCCTGTGTGCCGACGACGCTCACCGGCGCGCGCTGGGAGAGGCGGGGCGCGCGGTCGTTGCCGCGCGGTTCACCCCGCAGGTCGTCGCGCGCGCGCTGCTTGACTTCCTTCTCGAGGTGGCGCAGTGAGGGTTCTGCAGGTCGCTCGCTACGGCAGCGTCAAAGGCGGCGCCGAGACTTACGTCGCTGCGGTGTGCGAGGGGTTGCGCTCAGACGGGCACGAGGTTGTGCTCGCGTACGGGAGCGATCCCGACATGGAGCGTCCCGAGGTCGAGACCGGGTACGCGATTCCGGCGCTTGCTGGCGGCGACGCTATCGAGGGCGCGCCGGCTCTGGACGAAGCGATCGAGGATTTCCGGCCCGACGTCGTGCACGTTCACACGGCCGATGCGGCTTGGGTGGCGCCGGCCGTCGCGCGCCGGGCTCGGGTCTTGCTCGCGGTTCACGATCACCGGTTGGATTCGCCCGCGGGCACGAAGTATTGGGCTGCGTGGCGCAAACCTTGCACGATCCGCCCGGGCGCGTGGTGTCTGGCATTCAACGTCGCCGGCCACTGCGGGTCGCTTCGCGCGAACGCGTCGCTTCGGCCGTATCGAGAGTGGCGCGCGGCGCGCGCGGCCGTGCTTGGGTTGCACTTGCAGGCCTTTAGTGAGTACATGCGCGGCGAGTTGGTGCGCGCAGGACTGGACTTGCCGATCATCACGGTGACTCCCTACCCGGTTCCGCCGCCGACGCCTTCGCTCGACCCTCGCGACGACGATCCGCGTCCGGTGATTCTTGCGAGCGGGCGCCTGAACAAAGAAAAGGGGTTTCGCCAGTTGATTGAGGCGGTCGCGCGCGTGCGTACTGCGGCGCACTTGGTGATCGCCGGCAGCGGGCACGAGCGCGATGCGCTGGAGAAGCGCGCGCGCTCGGTCTACGGGCCGCACAGGATCACGTTCACCGGATGGCTTTCGCCCGAGGCGCTGGAGGGGTGGCGCGCGCGCGCAGCCGTCATCGCGGTTCCCTCGATGTGGCCGGAGCCCTTCGGCATCGTCGGCTTGGAGGCTATGGCCGCGGGGCGCGCGGTGGTCGCGTTCGACTCCGGCGGGATCCGCGAGTGGCTCACCGACGACCTCAACGGCCGGTTGGTGCCCACCGGGGACGTGCGTGGATTCGCGCGCGCGCTCGAAGAGCTGCTTGGTGATGAGTCGGCGCGCGCGCGAATGGGCGCCGCGGGGCGCGCGCGCGCCGAGACCGAGTTCTCGCTCGCGGCGCACGTCGAAAAGCTGACCACCTTGTATCGAGCCGTGGGGTCGCGATGACGGTGCCGCGCGTGTCGGTGGTTGTGCCGGTCTACAACGGCGGCGGCTTGATCGCCGGGTGCATGGCGTCGCTCGATGCGCAGACGCTCGCGCCCGAGGACTACGAAGTCATCGTGGTTGACGACGGTTCCCGCGACCGTACACGTGAGGTTGCCGAGGCGTTTGCGCACAGTGCGCGCGCGCCCATGCGGGTGATCGCGCAGCCGCAGAAGAAGGGTCCGGCCGCCGCGCGCAACGCAGGGATCGCCGCGGCGCGCGCTTCGGTGATCGCGTTCACCGACGCGGATTGCGAAGCCGATCCCGACTGGCTTGCTCGCGGGCTCGCCGCGTTGGATGCAGACTTGGAGAGCACGGGAGTCGAAGGGCGGACGCTGCCCAAGGGCGACCCCGGCACGCTGACGCACCAGATGCGCAATGAGACCGGCGGTCTATGGATGACCTGCAACATGCTGTACCGGCGTTCGGCCCTGGATGAGGTCGGCGGGTTTGACGAACGATTCCGCCTGGCGTTCCTGGAGGATTCCGACGTCGCGTTCGCTTTGCTCGACCGCGGAGCGCGCATCGTGTGGGATCCCGACGTCGTGGTGCGGCACCTGGTGCTTCCCATCGGGCGCCGCAAGTTCGGACGCGAGGCGCGCAAGCGGTTCTACAACCCGCTGCTGTACAAGAAGCATCCGGAGATGTACCGGCGCCACTTGCGCGGAGTGGTGCCCGGCTTGCCGCCGCTGCATTTGAAGTACATGGGGTCCGTAGGCGCGGTGTGCGTGTTCGCCGCGGCTGGGTGGTGGATTCCCGCCGCCGTCGCCGCGCTCCCGGCCGGCCTGTTCGCCAAGCGCGTCGCTCACGCGTACCGTGCACACGATCCGCTGTCGATGATGCAAGCCGCGGCACATCCGTTCGTGCAGACCTACTGGGTTGCGCGCGGCGCAGCGCACTTCCGCTCGTTTTCTTGGGACATCTGATGGATATCGCGTGTGTCGTGCGCCGTTCCTTCCCCGGCCCCGGGGGGATCGCGACCGCGTTGCGTGTCGTTGCGCGCGAGCTTGCGCGCAGGCATCACGTCCGGGTGTGGGCCGCGCGCGTGGACGCGGCGCCGCTCACCCGCTTGAACGCGACGCTCGGCGCGCAGTCGTTTGCCCCGATGTGGATCGACCACGTCGAGGTCCGTCCGGTTCCGATGGGGATCTCGGGGATCGCGGCCGCGGTTCCGATGTCGCTGATGGCCGTCCCGGGGCTTCGCCGAGTCGGGTACGGCGCCTTGCGCCGCGCGACTGCGCCGGCTTACGTGCACGCGGTCGCTGCGCGCCTCGCCGAGGACTGGGGCGAGCCGCACGTCGTGCACTGTTGGGGCGGCGAGGCTTTGAACTGGGCCGCGGGTCGCGCGGCGCTTGAGCACAGCCGTCCGCTCGTGGTCACGCCGTTCGCGCACCCCGGCGCGTGGGGCGACGACGACATGAACGTGGCCTTCTACAAGAGCGCAGACGCCGTGTGCGCGTTGCTTCCATCCGAGGCTGCGTTATACGCGGCTCTTGGAATCGACGAGAGCAAGATCCATGTGGTCGGCGTTCCTGTGACACCGCTTCCCAAGGGTGGACCCGATGTGCGCGCGGCGTACGGCATCGACGATGCGCCGCTAGTGCTGTTCCTCGGAGTAAAGGAGCCCTACAAGGGCTACCGCGCACTACTGGAGGCTGCGCCCGCGGTCTGGGCGGAAGTCCCGGACGCGAGATTCGCTTTCGTCGGTCCGCGGACCGAGGCATCTAAGGCCGATTTCGCGGAGGTAGATGATGATCGCATCGTGGAAGTCGGCATGGTCGCCGACGACGTGGTTGCCGCGTGGCATCGCGCGGCAAGCGTCTACTGCCTGCCGTCGACGAGCGAGATCATGCCGGTCGCGATCCTAGAGGCCTGGCAGTACGAGACGCCGGTCGTCGCAGCCGAGTGGTGGTGCGCGCGCGATTTGATCACTCATGAGCGCGACGGGATCATCGTTCCCGCGCAGCCGAACGAGCCTCCCGACCCGGCGGCGATCGCATCGGCGCTGATCCAGATGCTGCGCGATCCGAGCGGCGCGCGCGACATGGGCATCGCCGGTCGCGAGATGGTTTCCGAGCGTTACTCGCCCGCGGCCGTGGGCGCGCGCCACGAAGACGTCTACCTGTCGGTGATGCCGTGAAGCAGTGGCTTCGTGATATGGACCGTCGTCGGTTCAATGGACGGGCGCGCGCATGGTGGAACCGCAACGCGGTGCTCGGCGGCGGTTGGGGGGAGTTCCTCGACGAGGTCGAGAACGTCGCCGACGGCGCGCTTGTGATCGACGTGGGAGCAGGCGAGGCGGAGTTGCGCGCGCGCGTTCCGCGCGCGCGCTACGTCGCGATTGACAGAGGAATCGGCCATGCCGGTTGGGATTATTCGGCTCTAGACGCGGTTGCCGACGCGACCGCGCTCCCACTCGCGTCCGGAGCCGCGGATTTGGTCGTCTCCAAGCAAGTCCTCGAGCATCTGCCCGAACCGGTGGATGCGCTTCGCGAGATGCGCCGCGTGCTGCGGCCGGGGGGAACGGTGTTGCTCTCGACCAATCAGCAGTGGCCGCAGCACCAGCAGCCGCACGACTACTACCGCTTCACTTCATTCGGGTTGCGCTACTGCTTCGAGCAGGCGGGGCTTGATGTCGTTCAGATGCGCGCGATGGGCGGAGCGTTCACCGTCGCGCTGTTCCAGGTTTCCCAAACGCTCGCGCCACACCTGTGGTCGCGCACCGCGCGCGGCCGCGGCATCGCGACGGTTCTGCTTTCACCCTTCGCTTTGCTCATGCGCACGGCTATGCCGCTGGTGACTCTGCTGGACCGCCTCGACCGAACCAAAGACAACACCCTCGGCTGGTACGTCCTGGCGCGCGCGCGCTAAGCGCGCGCGCGGCCGACCAACTCGGCGAGCCGGAGAGTGCGGACATCCTCGGCTCCCAGCAGCGATCGCAAGATTGTCAGGGCTTGCTCGCCGATGGGCGCCTGGGTTTCCAGGACCGCTTCGATGTCTGCCCAGTCCCTGGTCCTGTTGAACATGGCCTTGAAGACGACAAGTGTGTGCCCTGCGAGGATGGGGATCGTGGTGCCTTCGAAGGGGACCCTCACGACGGCTTCGGCGGCGGCGTGGTGGAACTCGTGGGTGTCGAAGAACAAGTCCACCGGAGTGTCGTCCCACATCACGCGGACCTGTCCGTCGCGCTTCGCCGCCGTCCGATGGGTCTTGCGCACCGCGACGCCCTTCGGCATGGCATCGAGCGCCTCGTCGGCCCGATCGGACGGGAGGAAGACGTTCAGGTCGAGGTCGCGCGTTCCTCGCGGCTCTTCGGTGAAGTACGCGAGCGCAATCGCTCCACCGAACGCGTGCCGTACTCCGGCGCGCTCCAAGGCGACGTGGATCGCCAGGAGGCGACCGGCGAGAACGCTCATCCGACTTCGCGATGGAAGGGCGGAAACGACAGGGTGCGCCGTGGTCGCCAAGGCAGGCGCTCCGCGAGGTCGAGGACTTCGGAGAGCACGCGCGCGTTGCGCTCGAGGTCGATGCGCGGGGCAAGGCGCAGTTCGAATCCGGCCGCCGCGAGGATGGCGGCGAGAGCATCGGCGCCGGGTTGGCGGTTTCCGCGCTCGTAGGCGTTCAGAACCGACCTGGGGATGCCGGCCTTGCGCGCGAGGGCGGCCTGGCTGAGTCCGGCGCGCGCCCGGGCGTCGGCGAGCAGTCCAGATGCGACACTCATGACGCAATGTTAGCGGATCCGCTAACGCTGGGGTAGGGCCTTGCCGGCGCGCGCCAGGATGTCGGGCAGGGTCTGGCCTGCGAGGGATTCCAGCACGGCGTCGGCGCCCTCCATCGGGAGGCGGCGGGTGAGGGCGTTTGGGATCGCGATGCAGGTGAGGCCGGCGGCCTTGGCGGCGCGGATACCGTTGGGGGAGTCCTCGAAGGCGACGGTGTTGTCGGGGCGCAGGTTCAGGCGCGCGAGCGCTTCGCGATATGAGGCCGGGTCCGGCTTTGCGCGGCCGACGTCGTCGCGACAGACGATCGCATCGAACTCCTCCAACCCGGCTGCGGTGCGGTAGCGCTCGACGTGGGAGCGCGTCGAACTGGAGGCGATGCCGACGCGAAGTCCGGCAGCGCGCGCCTCGGAGATACGTTCGGCGGCGCCCGGCATCGGGCGGCATCCGTTCATCAGTTCCCGGAAGGCCACCTTGTGCTCTGCCTGTAGGACCGCCCGGTCCAAGGTCTGGTCGAGGGCCGACTCCAGGTGGGCCACGGGATCGAAGGCGCCGACCGTTCCGATGCACTTCGCCCAGTCCTCGAACGTCAGTTTGGCTCCGCGCGCGAGATAAACCCGCTCCCACGAGGAGAAATCGGGCACTTCGGTATCAACCAGTAGGCCGTCGAAGTCGAAGATCAGTCCGTAGACATCTGACAAGTCGGATGCACAATTCTCAGCCGCAAGATGGACGATCCGTTTCCCGAAAGGAAGAGTAATGACAAACTGTCGTGTCGCACCCGCGTCAGCGGTTCGGCTTGCTCCCTTCGGCCAGGCTGACGGCTTTGCGGGCGCACTTGTCGCAGATGTAGATTCCCGGCCCGGCGACGAGCGCTTGCCCTTCCGATCCTGCGCGTCCACAGAAGGAGCAATGCAGCTTGTCCCGGCCTTTGTCAAGAAGCTCCATCGCGCATCACATTCCCAGATTGTAAAGAAACGCTCCGGCGCACTGAATCAAACCGCCTCCACCCCCGCGACAAATCGTCCAGGACTTCGCGGCTCCACCCCAGTTGAGGAGCGGGGGATCGAATCCGCCTGTTCCGTCCATCACGATATCGATTGCCTGGCAAGGTGCGTCGACAGCGTGACAGGGGTCGTTGTCCGACTCGGGTCCGGCCCAAGCTGGCGAGGCACCGACACCAAGCGCCGCGACGAGCATTCCAACCATGAGACGTCTGCTGATGGCCATTGAAACCCTCCCCAGGTCGAAGCCACCGACATTCCGGAACATAATGCTGGCCGCGTCGGTTGGTCAAGGGGATCGCTCGGGTGTGTTGAGGGGATCACGGGTGAGGCCCGATGTAGGGCACGGGCTGGACGTCACGACCCCCGAACCGATCCCGGGCGGCGCTAGCGGAGGAGCTCGTCGCTCGGCCGCGAATGTCTCGCAGCCGAATTCAGGGCGCGCGCGGCGCACTGCGACGCTGAAGCCCAGATGCTCAATGCCGCGCACGAACTCGCCGCATGCGCGGGTGTCGCCGTGGACCTCGACGAACAGCCGACGCGCGCGCGCCAGGGCGGCTCCGTCCCGCGCGAGGACCTCGTGCTCGGATCCCTCGATGTCCATCTTCAGAACGTCAACATGATCGAGGCCGTGGCGGTCGAGCAGTTCGCCGAGGCGGATCCCGGGAACGACCACGGTGTGTCCGGGTCCGGCATCGGCGCGCGCGCTGCCGTGCCGTGGGTTGGACCCGATTGTGAACGCGACCCCGCCCGGTGGCGGATCGCCGACCACGCAGACGTGCTCCACTGCCGCGCGCGGGAACTTGCTTCGCAGTTCCTCGGCCAGGCTCGGGTTCGCCTCCACAAGAAGCACGGTGTCCAGTCGGCAGGTCGCTGCGAAGTGGTAAGCGGCCATTCCGGTGTTGGCGCCGAGGTCGACGTAGGTGCGCGCGCTCGACAGGTCGAATGGAGAGGTGTACTCGCCGCCGAAGAAGACCTCGCGGAACGAGGCCAAATCATCCCGCGCGAAGGTGACGCGCAGTGTCATTGGGGTGTCGTCCGCAGCGGGGATGTGCTGGGTGAACCCGAAACGACGCAGTGGAGAGAGCGCCGCCTCGGCTGCTCGTCGCGCGGAGGGAGAACCGGATTCCGCCAGCCAAGCCAACTTGAACAAGGGGTAGCGGGCGAGCATACGGCGCCGGTCGGACGCGTCGACGCGGTAGGTGCGGCAGTAGCCGTTTACGAGGTCCAGGAAGTAGCTCACGCGTCCTCCGCAGGTTGGTTCACGCGCGCAAACGTAGCGGCGCGGGGACGCGGATGCACGCACCCGCCCGTTTCGCTGTCTGTGTCACGGTTTGCCCGGGCGAATCTTTCGCGCGCAGGCCGCCGGGCGTCGCGCGCGCGCGGCCCGCTCGTTGAGAACTGTGAGCGCCGTGTCGGTCCGGCGCCACGACGGAGTAAGGGGCGACCGTCTTGAGCCATCATGTGCCGGCCCGCGTGCTCGTCACGGGCGGAGCCGGGTTCGTCGGCAGTCATTTGGTTGAGCGCCTCATCGCGCGCGGGGATCAAGTGACAGTGCTCGACGATCTTCGAAACTCGACCACCGAGAACTTGTCGGCGGTCGCGAACCGAGTTCGCTTCGTCCTCGGTGACTGCGGCGTTGCCGCTCGACTCATTGCCGAGGAAGAGTACGACGTCGTATTCCACTTGGCTTCGCCGGCATACGTTCCGCCTTCGGTCGATGATCCCATCGGAGACTTGCGTGCGAACGCCGAGCAGACGCTGCTGATTCTTCAGGCTCTGCGAGACCTCTCGTCCCGCCCTCGGTTGGTGCATGTCTCGAGCGCGGCGATCTACGGTCAGCCGAACGTGCAACCGATTCGCGAGGAGTGCCCTCCGTCGCCGGTGTCGCCCTACGGTGTGGACAAGTTCTGCGCTGAGGAGCATGTGCGCGTCGCGTCGCTTCTGCACGGCATCCGCGCCACCGTCTTGCGTTACTTCCCGGTTTACGGGCCGCGCCAGCGCAAGCAGGTTGTGTACGACCTCGTGAACAAGCTTCGAGTGAACCCACGGCGGGTCGAGGTGTTCGGAACGGGGCGAGAACTGCGCGATCTGGGGTACGTGGACGACGTCGTTTCGGCGACGATCGTCGCGGCCGACTGCGCGCCCGCGCGCGGGGAGGCTTTCAACGTCGGCTCCGGCCACATGGTCACGATCGCGCAACTCGCCGAAACGATCGCGCGCGCGATGGGAGTGACGCCGGAGATCGTGTTTACCGGATCCGTCCGCCCCGGCGATTCCGAGCGGATGGTGGCCGATATTTCGAGACTCGGAGAACTGGGATACGAGCCGGCAGTCTCGTTCGAGGCCGGTGTGTCGCGCACCGTTGCGTGGGCGACCGGGCAGTCCCCGCAAATGGCCGAAGGGGTCGCGTAGATGCGCGTCGCATTCGTGCCTGCCGCGCGCCTGTTGTCGGATCGCGCCGCGAACGGTGAAGCGCTGATCGCGGCAGCACTCTTGCGCGCGCTGGCGGCTCGCGGGCACGACGTGATCGCCTACTGCGAGCGCGCGGAGGGCAGCTTCGACGGGATAGATGTCCGGGAGATCTCGGTCCGGGGCCCGACGGTCGGGGCGGGGCGCATTGCGTTTGCCCGGCGTATCGCGCGCGACTGCGCTACGCAGAACCTCGACGTTGTGCACTTGCTGTTCCCATTCACGACCGCGGACGGATACACGCTGGCCGGCGGTGCTCCGCTGGTCGTCGGGCCCGTGAACCTGCCCTGGCCGCAGGTCGCGTCGCGCCGCGGGAAACCGGCCGCGCGCCTCGCAGCCGTGGTTACCGATTCGATTGAGGCGAGGCTGCACCGACGCACGCTGGCGCGCGCGGATCGGATCTTGGTGACCGGGTCCTCCTCGTACGAGGCGATCCCGTTGCAGGTTCGTGAGCGCGCCGTTGAGATCCCCTTCGGCGTGGACGTCGAGCGGTTCGGCGCGACCCCGCTGCCGCACGATCCGGTGATCGTGTTCTTCTCGGTCTTGTCCGAGCGCAAGGGTGTTCGCGTGTTGCTGGAAGCTATGCCGCATGTCCTGCGCCGGATTCCCGCCGCGCGCCTGGTGATCGCCGGCGACGATCCGACCGGGTTGCGGCCGGCGCTCGAGGCGCGCGCGCGCGAACTCGGGGTTGCGGTGGAATTCATTGGGGCGGTCGAGCCGGCGCAAGCGCCGGAGATCTATGCGCGCGCGCGCGTCGTGTGCCAGCCCAGTTTTGGGGAGCCCTTCGGCATGACCGTCGTCGAGGCGATGGCGAGTGGACGTCCGGTGGTCGCTACCGGATCCGGAGGCATTCCCGACGCAATCGTGGATGGCCGCGGCGGACGACTTGTCCCCCGCGGAGACGAGCGATTGCTGGCGGATGCGCTCGCGTCGGTCCTGGCCGATCCGCTCGGCGCGGAAGCTATGGGGGCATTCAACCGCGCGCGCGCCGAGCGGCGATTCGCACTCGCACGCGTTGCCGAACGCATCGAACTGACCTACGAGGCTTTGGCGGCCGGGCGTTCCGTGGAGCACGCGCATGCCTCCTGAAGTCGCACCCGGCGTCGTCGAGCATCCGGAGCTGGATGCCGGTCCGACCGCGCACCCCGAACTTGATTCCTCGCAAGTCAAGAGCCTGGCGATGCGCGGCTTCGGAACCCTGCTCGTGCGTACGATCGGGCAGCGCGGCCTGCAGATGGCGGGCAACATCTTGCTTGCTCGCTGGCTGGCGCCGGAGACCTTCGGCATCTACGCGATCGTCAGCTTTGTTGTGGGGATGGCGGGGTTTCTCTCGGACCTCGGGCTCGGCGCGTCGCTGATCCAGCGTCGCGAGCGCTTGACCGAGCGGGATCTGCGAACCGCGTTCTCGCTCAGTCTGATGCTGAACCTCGTCGTGGTCGGAACGCTGTGGGCTGTTGCGGGTCCCCTGGTGCGCGCCTACCACTTGCACACAGTCAACGTCCTTGCCGTACGCATGCTGGCCGCGTCGATTCTCTTTTCGACGTTTACCACGATTCCGTCGATCAGGCTGGAGCGAGAGCTGAAGTTCGGCCGCCTCTCGGCCGCGGATTTGTCGGGGCAGCTTGTGTACGTGCTGATCGCCGTACCTCTAGCATTCACGTTCCGCCATCCGAACGTGTCGCTCGCGCGCGCCGACGACGCGGTGTGGTGCTTCGTGTGGGCGACCCTCGCCTCGCGCGCGGTGCATGCGCTGGTGATAAACGTGTCGTCGTGGTGGCGCCCGCGACTCGGGCTCGACCGTCGGGCAATGCGCGCGATGCTTGCCTTCGGGTTGCCGTACCAAGCGAACGGATTCGTCAACGCGATCAAGGACAATTTCGTGCCGACGTTCATCGCGTTCGTCGCCGGCGCGAAGTCCGTCGGCTACGTGATCTGGGCCGTCGGGATGGCGACCAACGCGCTGTTCTTGCTGCCGATCGTCAGCCGAGTCACGTTCCCCGCCTACGCGCGCCTGCAGGACGACCCTCCCGCGCTGAAGGATGCCATCGAGAAGTCGATCAAGTGGGTTGCTGCGACGGTGTTTCCGACCACGTTGCTGCTGGCTGCGCTGGCCAGACAGATCGTCGAGCACGTCTACGGTCCCAAGTGGTTCCCCGGGCTCACTTCCTTCTATCTGCTGTGCATTCCGATGATGAACGCGGCCTACTCGACGGTGATCGTCAGCGCGTTGTACGGACTAGGGCGCGCGCGAGCGGTGTTGCGGCTGACGCTCATCTGGGCGGTGGCCGGTTGGGCGCTCGGGGTGCCGCTGACGTTGTGGATCGGCAAGGACGGATTCGCGCTCGGGATGTTCGCTGTGTCGTGGTTGGCGGTGCTCAGCGTGCGCGAGATGAACAAGGTTGTGCGTGTGAACTTCGTTCGGCCGCTGCTTCGGATTTTGGTCTTGTCGGCGATTCCCGCAGTCGTCGTCGCGAGCTTCGCTCGGTTCGTGGTGCACGACTCGCTGCAGTTGGTCGCGGTCGGGGCTTTGGGAGTAGCCGGATACCTTGGGCTGATGTTCGCGGCCGGCGAGCTGGACGACGTGCGTGCGATGATCCGGCGCGCGCGCGCGCCTATCGCGCCTGCCCGCCCTCCGGCGCCGGTTGCGGCGGAAGCGGTGACCGATCGTGCGTAGCCCTGTGGCGTCCCCGTGCGCGGTCTGCGGCGGCGACCGTCGTCCGGCTCTGCGCATGGACGCGTGGAGAATCGATCGTTGCGGAACGTGTGGGCTGCACGCTCTGTCGCCGCAGCCCGATGGCGTTCGCATGGAGGAGTTCGACGACGGATCGGCCTACGACGTAGCGTTCGCGCTCCGTGAGCCGATCCTGGCGCAACACGATCGCACGCTCGACGCGGTCGAGCGATGGGTCGGCCCGGGACGCTTGCTCGACGTCGGCAGCGGTCCTGCGTTCCTGTTGGAGGCTGGGCGCGCGCGTGGATGGGACTCCGTCGGCGTGGACCCATCGTCGTTCGCGGTGGAGCATGCCCGCGGGCTCGGTTTCGAGGCGCACGAGGGGATGCTTGAGGACCTTCGGCTGGAGGAAGGCGGCTACGACGCCGTCGCGCTGCTGCAGGTCGTCGAGCACCTGGTGGATCCCCGTCCGCTCCTGGCCGAGTGCCGGCGCCTGCTTCGGCCCGGCGGTGCTTTGGTCGTGGCGACTCCGAACCCGGTGAGTGTGCTGGCGCGCGTGAAGCGCGAACGGTTCAACTACTGGATTCCACCGACGCACTGCGTGTGGTACACGCCCGACGCCCTCGGGCGATTGCTGGACGCCGCAGGTTTCGCTTCCGCGTGTCGCTCCACTTGGAGCGCGCGCGCGCCGGGGCTGCACGACGGGGAGGACATCCTCGCCTCGACCCGCTTCGGACGGCGCATTCCGGTTCGCGCGCGCCGCGCCGCCGGCGACATCCTGGTGCGCGCGACCGATGCATTTGGACTTGGTTCGATCGTTGAGCAGATCGTGCTGCGGCGGGAGGCCGAATGCGACTGACGGTTGCGATTCTGGCCCAGGACGAAGCGCGCATGATCGAGCGCGCCGTCGCTTCGGGCCGGTTCGCAGATGAGGTCTTGGTAATCGACGGTGGCTCGACAGATGCCACCGTAGAGATTGCGCGTCTTGCTGGCGCGCGAGTCGTCGGGCGCCCCTTCGACGATTTCGCGCGCCAGCGGAACTTCGCCCTCAAGCAGGCGCACGGGGACTGGGTGCTTTTCGTCGACGCCGATGAGCGGGTGACGCCGGCTCTGGCGCGTGAGGTGCTGTCGCTTCTTGCCGGCTCGCCCGACGCAGATGCTTACGCCGTCCCGCGCGAGAGCATGGCGCTGGGGCGACGTTTGAAGTGGCATCCGGGCGGTCCCGACGCGCCGGTGCGGCTGATGCGACGCGATGCGGTGCGCTGGGTCGGCTTGGTTCACGAGCGGATTGAGGGCGCGCGCCGGACCGGACGCCTGTCGGCCCCTCTGGTGCACTTCACGCACCGGTCGGTCTCCGAGGTCGTGCGCAAGATCGATGCATACACGGAGTTCCAGGCTTCCGAACTGGTCGCGCGCGGGGCGAAGCCTCCTGCGGCGCGCACGCTTGTTGCGGCGTTTCCGAAGGCCTTCGTTCGCTTGTGGCGCTCGGGCTTGCGTGCGGAAGGGGGCGCCGGCGCCGTAGAGGCAGTCCTTCTTGCGTTCAATGAGGCGCTGGTGGTGGCTAAGGTGTGGGAGAAGACCCGGCCGGAACCCCTGCAGGAGACCTACCGGCGGGCCGACGAGGAACTGGATCTGCCGGAGCCTCGCGACGACGGGACCGAGGAGGTGCAGTGAACAAGGCCGCCGGCACCCAAGCCACGGTGTGCGCGTGCGGTGGCGCGCGCTACCGCAGGGTGCTGCGCGCGGACCGCTACTGCACCTACGGCGTCAACACGGAGCCGTTGGAGTACTCGTTGATCCGCTGCCTGGCATGCGGCTTGGTGCGGACGTCCCCGGCACCCGAAGACCACGATCACAGCTCTTATCGCGACGACGCGTTCGTCGAGACTTACCTTGCCCGGGAAGAGCTTTTCCAAAGATTGCTTCGTTCCACGATGGACGACATTACCCTTCTCGCTCCGCCGCCCCGACGTTTCGTTGATGTCGGCGCGAACATCGGGACCATCGTGAGCATGGCGACCGCTCTCGGCTACGACGCGACCGGCGTGGAGCCGAACGAAGCAGCAGCCGAAGTCGGCCGCGCGCGCGGCTTGCAGATGATCTCAGCACCGCTGGTTTCCGCGGGGTTTTCCGACGAGAGTCTCGACATTGTTTGTCTCTCGGCAACCGCCGAGCACGTCGCCGAACTCGACCAATCTCTTGCTCTTTGCAGACGACTATTGCGTCCCGGCGGAATGCTGTTCGTCGCAAACTCGCCGAACTACCGGTCCTTCGGCGCGCGATATGAGCGCGCGCTCTGGTATGGGATCCAACCGACGGGACACGTCTGGCAGTTCTCGCCGGCGACCCTTCGCGCGGTGTTCGCGCGCGCCGGGTTCCGAGTAGTCTTCGAGCGAACCTTCAACCTTCACCGCGATTTCGGACGGAATCGCAAGGAACGGCTGCGCAAGGCCGCCTTCGGACTTGCGGCGGCCACGGGGTTGGGGGACGCGCTTTCGATGGCGGGGGTACGGCCGTGAAGGACTACGTTGCACGCATGCACCGGCGTATCCACGATTACGAGGATCGCCGCGACGCTCCGAAGTTCGGATCCGTCGGCGTCGGGTCGCTGATCCGAATGCCTTCGATGTTCCATCATCCCGAGCGCCTTTTCGTCGGCTCGGCGACGACGATCCACCCCTACTGCCGGATTGAGATCGTTACGGAGAACCCACACTTGGAAGGTCCGCCGCTTCCGGAGCGCGATGCGCGCATCGAGATCGGCGATCGGGTCGTGATCAACTCCTTTGCTCACTTCGG
Source organism: Actinomycetota bacterium (assembly GCA_041658565.1). Lineage (NCBI taxonomy): Bacteria > Bacillati > Actinomycetota > Actinomycetota bacterium. The sequence continues at coordinate 19,503 of JBAZZY010000017.1, forward strand.
TGCGATGCAGCGCATCGTGCTCGGCGACGATGTCGGCATCGCGTCCGGGGTGTGTATCGAGGATCACCAGTACGAATACGAGGAAGCTTCGGACGTCATCCCGCTGAAGAAGCAACCCTTCCGTGTGGCCGAAGTGATCATCGAAGACGGCGTGATGATCGGGGAGCACGCTACGGTCTTGGCCGGCGTGCGGATTGGACGCAACTCGTGGGTGGGTGCGAACTCGGTTGTGACGCGAGACGTTCCTGCGTACTCGGTCGTCGCAGGCGTTCCGGCCCGGGTGATCCGCCGGCGCGATTCCGTGACGGGGGAGTGGGAGCGGGCGTGAAGACGACGGCCGTCGTGCTGAACTGGCGGCAGCCGCACGAGACGATCGCGGCGCTGTCGTCTCTTCGCGATACCGGAGTCGACGCGATCGTCGTTGACAATGCCTCGGGAGACGGGTCCGTGGATGCGATCCGCGATGCGTACCCCGGCGTCGTGATGATCGAGAACGGCGTCAATGCGGGATATGCCGGCGGCAACAACACCGGGATTCGCCTGGCCCTAGACCGGGGGACCGATGCGGTGCTGGTGCTTAACAGCGACGTCGTGGTGGAACCGGGTGCGCTCGATTTGCTCACCCAGGCTTTGCTGGATCACCCGGAGTGGGGGATCGCCGCACCGGTGTCTCTGTGCCGCGACGACCCCTCGATCGTCGACTTCTATCGCGCGACCGTCGATTTGGATCACCTTGCGGTGCATGCGCAAGGCCGGGATGAGCCTCTCGGCGAACTCGGCGATTGTGAGACCGACTACGCCACGGGCAGCGCGATGTTGATCCGGCGCTCGCTGATCGAGGAGATTGGTCTGTTCGACGAGCGGTTCTTCCTCGTGTGGGAGGATGTTGACTTCGGGGTGCGCGCGCGCGCCGCGGGTTCGCGAATCGGCGTGGTTGCGCGCGCGCGCGTCCACCACGGGCGCAGCGTCTCCTTCGGTGGCGAGGCGACGCCGATGTACCAGTACTTCTTCGTGCGCAACTCATTCCTGATCGTCGCCAACCACTTGCGGGGCGTGCGGCGGGCTCGCACGCTTCGGGCGATCTCGCGCCGGTATCGCGGATGGATTAGTCAACCGCAGACCTCTCAGCCGGTCGCGCGTGCGATCGAGCTGGGGCTCGCTCATGGGCGCGCGCGAGCCTTCGGGCCCCCTCCAAAAGCCGCCGAGTTCGATGTGCCCGTTTCGCCCGGCTCGTAGGCAATTGCCGGGGGAGGTTCGCACCGCTTCGCGACGAACGGGCCCTCGGTCCGCAATCTGAGCAATGCGTAACCATGCTTGATTGACCCGGTAAACATGGCGTTTCTGGGCACATCTGTGGCAGGAGCGACAGGTTGAACAGAGAAACCTTCGATTGTTCGTCGCATCTGTCGGCGTCCGTTGCGGGTTGACGAAGGAGCGGTGATGAGAACAAAGCGGTGCGCATCCAAGCGAGTGGGGGCGAGCGCGGCGTCTTTCGTCCTTGCGCTCGGGCTCGCGGTATCGGGCACCGGTGTTGCGCATCCCATCACGAGCGGTTTCCAGACGAACTTCGACGTCGAGGCTCCCGGTCCGTTGCCGGGAACTAATCCCACCGACTCCTGGGAGATCAAGAGCGGGGCGTGGACCGTTGAGGACCAGTCGATGAGCGATACGCCGACGGCCGGGGCCAATCGGGTTCTTGTCCAGCAATCACGCGCCGCGGTGCCCAATGAGCCGATGCTGTTCGTGCGCGGCAGGGTCTTCCGCACGTTCACCGCCGAGGTAACCGCAGCCATCATGGACTCACAGACGGCGCTTGGTGACCTGCCTCCGGGAGTCAGCGTCGGCATGGTCTTCCGCGCGCCGGTCACCGAAGGGGTTGCCGACAAGGACAACCTGTATCTCTTCAGTGCCGTGGTCACGGGGATCAATGGCGACTTTCCCACCGGCAAGATCTATGCGCTGTGGAAGCGCATCGGCCGCGGGTACTTCCTGTTGTCGACGAAGATGGCGCCTACGTGGGCGGATCTCAGCAAGCCGCATCGGTACAAGGTGGTCGTCGCCGGCGGACGCATCCAGGCCTTCGTGGACGGACGCATGGTGATCGATCACACCGATGTTCCCTCGGGCGACACTCCGACGGCGGCCGACCCCTTCCCGGGTCTGCCTTACGACTCCGGCGCGGTTGGGCTGCGAACTTCGGGAACGCGCGCGTGGTTCGACAACTTCACGGTTGTCGGTGACGGAGCGTACGAAGGCAGGGCCAACGCCGGCGATGTTTATGCGAGCCACGGGGAGAACGGCCAGGTCCGGCGCGGGACGTCAATGCAAGCGACGCAAGAACTGGACCGGTACCGGGCCGACGCGGCCGACACCGGGTACCAGTACTCCGAAGACGACTTCGAGGAGGCGAAGGTCACTTCCCTCGACAACCCCGGCGGCGGCTCGCCGTCGGCGGGTGCCACGCTGCGCACGTTTGCCTCACGGGGCAAGGTAACGTCCGAGGTCCGCTTGGCCGGCGTTAGTGTGGCGTTTGCCGATCCGTCGCAGAAGGTAGTGGTGTCGATCGGCGCGCAGTCGCTTGAAACTGTTGCCTCCGCGACTTGTACCGCCACCGCCTCCGCGGTCAATCTCCAGAACGCGTCGATCTCGATTCTGCTGTCCAATCCCGGACAGGGGGTGCCGGACACGGTGATCGGTCCGATTCCGCTTCGAGAGTCCTACCAGCCGAACACGGTGATCTTCGATCAGCCGGGGTATGTTTCGATCGTCGCGCACGCGCGCTCGGCAACTTCGGAACCGAAGCGGGTGGACGTTGCCGCGCTGAAGATTGTGATCGCGGGAGCCGGAGTCATGATCCCGGCACAGAATCTCCCGGTCCCGAATGGTCGCACGTCCGCGGTTTCCATGCCGAGCCCCGCGCTTGAGTTCACGCTTGGGCAGGCAGTCGCCGGACGGTACTGCGCCTGAGCGACGCATGGGAACTCACGCTCGCCCAACCGGAACCCGGCGCGCACGGTGTGCCGGTGGAGCGCCGACGTATGCGTAGCAGCAGGATTCGACGGGCCGTCCTCGCGATCTGTGTCGCAGCGGCAGGGGGGGCTGCCGTGCCCGCGCCGGCTGCGTCCGTCCCTGCGTCGTCCGAGTTCGTTCCCGGTCGAGTGCTGGTGAAGTTCGCATCCGGCGCGCGCCCCTCACAACGCCGTGCGGCACTCGCTGCGGTCGGCGGTGTCGTCGAGCGCAGGATACCGGTGATCGGAACCTCGGTCGTCCGGCTTTCCGCGGGCGCGGCAGTCATCGCTGCCGCGCGACGCCTTTCCTCTCGCGCCGGAGTTGAGTACGCCGAGCCCGACTACGTCGGTCACGTGGCGCTGCTTCCGCAGGATCCGTGTATCGGGGGGTGCGATTCCGGTCGGCAGTGGGACGTCGGTGCCGTCAATGCGTTGGGGGGATGGGATGTCGCCCCGGGTCGCTTCTTCACCCAGGCCCAGAAGCGCGACACCGTTCCGGCTCCCGTCAAGGTCGCAGTCCTAGACACGGCCATCGATACCACGATGCAGGACTGGATCAACGCGGAACCCGGTCCCATCTCCGCAGCGTTCGACGCTGCCAACGGCGGCCAGATCGACACCGCCGATGCGGCTGATCACTTTGTTTCCGCGGCCGACCGTGGAGGCTCGGCCGCCTACCACGGCACCTTCGTTGCCGGAATTCTGGGCGCAGCCGCGAACAACGCACATGGAATTGCCGGGTTCGCCTACTCGGCGCAGATCATGCCGGTCGAGGTGGTAGACGGGGCGGGTCGAACGAAGGCCTCGGGGCTTTCCGAGGGCATCCTGTGGGCTTGGGAACACGGCGCGCGGGTGCTGAATCTTTCGCTCGGGTTGACCGAGTACTCGCAAACCGTCCAGGCAGCCATCGCGGCCGTGACCACCGGCACCGACACGCGTCCCGGATCTCTTGTGGTCGCTGCCGCCGGCAACAACGCGAACGACGCGCCTTTTTACCCGGCGCAGATGCGCGGCGTGCTTTCGGTCTCCGCCGTCGATGAGGCGGACCGGCCGGGGACGTGCACGAACCACAACGCTTCTGTGGGCGTGGCCGCCCCCGGGGTCGGCATCGTGTCGCTCGATCCGCGCACGCCGAGTGGGTTCTCGACGGGCCCGTGCGGCACCAGCACGGCCACGCCGCATGTCTCAGCCCTCGCGGCTTTGTTGTTTGCACAGGTTCCCGGCAGGACGCCGTCGGAGGTGTCCGAGATCATCAAGCGAAACGCCGACGACGTGAACGCCGTCGCATACCCGGGCCGCGACGACTACTACGGCTCCGGCAGGGTGAACTTCGAGCGAGCGTTGAAGGACGGCATCGGCCCCGTGGTAGACCGAGTCGCGGCGTCGTTTCCGCGTGCGGTCGGCGGCTCGAGCGAAGTGACGGCGACCGGGACGGCGCGCTCGGCCGTTCGTCCGATCCAAGCTGTTGAGTGGTTCCTGGACCTCCCCGGCTCGCCGGGCTCGGGGTTCGCCGCCGGGCAGCGCCTTGACGCAGCCGACGGCGTCTTCAACTCCGCGGTCGAGTCGTTGCGGGGACAAATCCTCGTGCCGCTCAACATTCCGACCGGGGTCCATCGCTTGTTCGTGCGAGCCTTCGACGGAGTCGAATGGGGAGCATGTTCCGTCGGGCCGCTGATCGTCGACCGCACGCCGCCCAGGCTGAGCGCGTTCGAGGTGACGCCCGTCGTCGTCCCGGTGCAGGAAGATGCGGCCACGATCACTTTCGATGTGTCCGACGACTACGCCGCGACGGCGACGTACTCGTTCACTGTTGTTCGTGACCTAGTCGGGACGAACGAAGTCGTCTATCAGTCGGCGCCCGTGACGGTCTCTCTTCCTGCGAGCGCAGTCGCGTACTGGAACCCACAAGTTACGGATGTCGGCAGCTACACCATCCAACTCACGGTCGGGGACGAGGCAGGAAACCCCGCCCGCGGGATGGTTTCGACGGTAGTGCTGTAGCTAGTTCGGAGTTCCCGGGAGGTTGTTCTCGGGCCCCTGATCCTCGTGGACGTCCCGGAACTTCTCCGCCACCGCCGCCACCGCCACCGGGTCCGTCGGAGCCTCACAGGTCATCAGCTTGGTCCACGCGGTGAACGCGAGCGTATACGGCATGTCCGCGCGCGGTGCCATGAATACGTACTTGTCGTGCTTGCTGGTCAATTCCTCGAGCTTCGTGCGAATCGCCTCCGGCAGGGCGTCGGTGTATTGGATGCCGACGTGTCCGTGCTCGAGGTTGTGGACCTGCAATTCGCTGGGAATCGGGGTGGCGTGGATTCCTGTGTTGGCCTCGCTCTGCGAGTGTGTCCCTGAGGTCGGAGGGTTCGAGTTGTAGTCGACGGTGGTCGCGCTCGTCAGATGTTCGCGGCCTTGATTTGGCGGCGACTGCAGTTTCGAGCATCCGGCCGCAGCCGCGAGTGTGTCCAGGGAGGCGACTTTCTTAGTTCCACCATTACCGCCTTGGACGATGATCCCGCCGAGCGCCAGGGCCCCCACGACGATCACCAGGGTCACAACCTTGCGAACCTGCTGCTTGCGTGCCGCACGCCGTGCGTGCTCTGCTCGCTGCTGCTTTGCCGTGTCGCGCCGTCCTTGCCGGGCCTTCTTGTTTGCCACGCCTGCCTCCTTTGAGTTCCGGCCTATTGCATACGGGTTAGAGCGACACGTCAATCATCGATGATCCCCAGGGGGAACAGGTCTTGCTCCGGCGTCCGAATTAGGTCCCGGCCGTGCCCGCCCGCCCCGAGAGTCGCGATACCTCGTACGACGGCGACGGGGATGCCGTCCGACTTGCCCATGACCAGCTCGGCGGCTCCGGCGATCTCGTCGGCGACTGCGATCACCGTAGCGTGCAACTGAGCCCCGAAGACGTCCGTTTCGCCGCGGTGGTCGCGCAGCGGCGAAAGGCCGGCGACGCCGAGTGCGACGTTTGTGAGCCCCGTGCGCCAGGGACGGCCGAACGTATCCGACACGACGACTCCGACGTCCAGCCCGGTCAGATCATTGATGCGTGCCCGGATGCGCGCGGCGCTCGCGTCGCAATCCTCGGGGAGCAGGCTCACGTATCCTGGGGGAACGTTGGACGCGTCGATGCCGGCGTTAGCGCACACGAAGCCGTGCCGCGTCTGCACGATCATGAGGTCGCCGCGCCGGGCCACTAAGCGAACGGACTCCCGCTCAACCAGGCGCGCGCGCTCGGTGTCGCGCCGTGCGGGGTCGACCGGAACCAAGCGCCCCTCGGACTTCGACACGATCTTCTGCGCGACGACGACGACGTCGCCGGCGCGAAGATCAGCCCACGCGGCGATTATCTCGCCGATGTCCCGGCCGGCTGTGATCTCGGGAATTCCTTCGACGGGGAAGATCTCAAGGCTCATACCGGCGCCCCGAGAGCTACCTTGGCGAGCGCGGCCGCATCGTTTGCCGTGTGCATCATGGTCTGCGTTGCGACCCCGCGCACGCCGAGTGCTTCGATGGCTTCAAGTTGGAACTCGTCGCAGTGATCCACCACGAACGCATCGAGAAAGTCCGCGTACAAAGACGCGACGCCGGTTGCCGATATCTCGACCCCGGCGGCGTGCATCAGCTTGTCTGCCATTCCTCGGACCACGCGTCCGCCGACGATGGGGGAGATTCCGCTCACCGGCGCGCGCGCGTCGCGTAGCGCTTCTCGGATCCCCGGGATCGACAAGATCGTGCCGATGGACACGATGGGGTTGGAGGGTGCCACCAAGATCGTCTCCGCGTCCGCGATCGCCTCGAGTACTCCCGGCGCCGGACGCGCGCCCTCTGCGCCGTCAAGCCGGACACCGATGACGGGGTCGGCCGCGCGCCGCCGAACCCAGTACTCCTGGAAGTGAAGGTTGGTCTCGTCCCCCGTCTGCTCTCGAACGGTAATGCGCGTCTGGACGGGGTCGTCGGTCATCGGCAAGATCCGTACCCCGATCCCGAATCGCCGCGCGAGTCGCCGTGTGACCTCGTGCAGCGGCACGCCGCACGCAAGCCACTGGGTGCGCGCCGTGCACATCGCGAAGTCACGGTCGCCGAGCCCGAACCAGGTTTCGTGCCCCGTTGCAGCGAGTTCGTCCATCACCACGTGCGTGTCGTCGCGAATCCCGAATTGGCGCTGTTCGTCGAGGATGCCGGCGAGCATGAACGTCACGATGTCGAGGTCTGGGCTGACATGCACCCCGTAGATGTCGATGTCGTCGCCGGTATTGCCGATCACGCAGACTTCTTCGGCAGGCACGACGCGCACCAGTCCGCGCAGGAAACGTGCGGCGCCGAGGCCGCCGGCGAGTACGACGATCATTCGCGCAGCCTACCGTCGCGCGTCGCAGACGCGCTCTCGGACGGCGTGTCGGGGCTTTGATCGGTCGTGGTAGTCTCCCCGCACGATGCCGCGCTCCGATCGTTCTCCTCGAGAAGGTGTCGCAGTTCATCCGTCCGCGTTCTCGGGCGATCTCGCGCGCGCCCTTCGTCGCGCGCTGCGTAGGGCGGAGGAAGGCAAGACCTTGTCCCTCGACGAGGCCGAGGCGCTGCTGGCAGCCCGCGGCGAAGACCTGCAACGCCTCTGCGCGGTGGCCCGTCGGTTGCGCGACGCGGGTTTCGGTCGCGTTGTCGGCTATTCGCGCAAGGTATTCATCCCACTCACGCGTTTGTGCCGTGACCGCTGCGGGTACTGCACGTTCGCTACCGTCCCCGGAGAGGTTTCTTCGCCGTACCTTTCCCTGGATGAAGTGGCAGAGGTTGCACTAGCCGGGCGCGCGGCCGGATGCAAAGAGGCTCTGTTTACCCTCGGCGACCGCCCCGAGGATCGGTGGCCCCAAGCCAAGGAGTGGCTGGAGTCGCGCGGGTACGACTCCACGCTTGAGTACGTTCGTGCGGCCTCTGTTCGCGTGATCGAGGAGACCGGACTGCTCCCGCACCTCAACCCCGGCGTCATGTCGTGGGAAGAGATGGCGCGCCTGAAGCCGGTCGCCGCGTCGATGGGCCTGATGCTGGAAACCACCTCGGAGCGACTGCACCGCACGCCCGGACTGGCGCACTTCGGATCGCCCGACAAGGACCCCACTGCACGCTTGCGGTGCATCGAGGACGCCGGCCGGCTCTCAATCCCGTTCACCACCGGCATCCTGATCGGGATCGGGGAGACCCTGCGTGAGCGGGTCGAGTCGCTGTTTGCTCTGCGCGCGCTTTCTCGGACCTATGGGCACATCCAGGAAGTGATTATCCAGAACTTCGTGGCCAAGTCCGGAACCGCGATGGGATGTTTCCCCGACGCCGATTTCGACGACATGCTCGCTACGGTTGCCGTCGCGCGCGTTGTGCTCGGCCCGCGCGCGAGTGTGCAGGCTCCGCCCAACCTGTCCGACGAGCGTTTCCCGGAGCTGCTCGACGCCGGGATCAACGACTGGGGTGGGATTTCTCCGGTGACCCCCGATCACGTCAACCCGGAGAAACCCTGGCCGCAGATCGAGCACGTGCGCGCGCAGACCGAAACGCGCGGGTGCGAGTTGCGTGAGCGCCTGACGATCTACCCGCCGTACGCAACAACGCCGGATCCCTGGATCGACGGACGCATGCGGCGCGCGGTGGATGCGCTGCGAGAGGGCGACGGCTGGGCGCGCGCCGGAAGCGTCGCCGAACCCATCGCTTGGCAAGCTCCGGACGTCGCGTTCGTTCGTCCGTCCGGCGCGGGTATTGCTCACGTCGAGGACTCCGAAGGGGCGACGCAGGAACTTCGGCGTGAGTTGCGCGACGACAGCACGACCGTGCACGGGGACTGGGAAGTCATCGAGCCGCAGGCAAGAACCGCACGTCCGGCTAGCACGCCGACGGCGGTGCTGTCCGCGCTGTCGCGAGCGGAGTCCGGGCGCGCGATCACCAACGACGATGCGCTGGCCCTGTTTGACGCCGAGGGCGATGCGCTCGACGAGCTATGCCGGATTGCTGACGATCTGCGCCGCGAGACCGTCGGAGATGTGGTGACGTACGTGGTGAACCGCAACATTAACTTCACCAACATTTGCTACGTGGGGTGTCGGTTCTGCGCGTTTGCGCAGCGGCGGGAAGACCCCGACGCGTACTTTCTCACCAACGATGAGATCGCCGCGCGCGCCCAAGAAGCGTGGGACGACGGCGCGACCGAGGTTTGCATCCAGGGCGGTATCCATCCCGACCTGCCCGGCGATTACTACTTCGGTATCTTGCGCGCGATCAAGCAGCGGGTTCCTCAGATCCACATCCATGCTTTTAGTCCCATGGAGGTCCTCAACGGCGCGGCGCGGCTGGGTGTTTCCTTTGCCGAGTGGCTGGCCGAGGCGAAGACCGCGGGACTGGACTCGATCCCTGGGACGGCGGCAGAGATCCTGGACGACGAGGTGCGCTGGGTGCTCACCAAGGGCAAGCTTCCGGCGGCAACGTGGGAGGACATCGTGCGCGCGTCCCACCTTGCGGGGATCCCGAGTTCGGCGACCATCATGTACGGACACGTCGATGCCCCGCCGCAGTGGGTCGCACATCTTCGCCGGATCCGAGCACTGCAAGAGGACACCGGCGGATTCACCGAGTTCGTTCCCTTGCCGTTTGTTCATCAGAACGCGCCCATTTATCTCGCGGGCAAAGCGCGTCCCGGCCCGACGCCGTACGAGAACCTTCGCATGCACGCGATCTCGCGCATTCTTCTTCACGGCGCCGTGCGCAACGTTCAGGTGTCGTGGGTGAAACTCGGCGTCGAGGGCGCGAAGCGGATGCTTCAGTCGGGCTGCAACGACTTCGGGGGAACCCTGACCGAAGAGACGATCAGTCGGATGGCCGGCGCATCGAACGGCATCCGCATTGAGCCCGATGAGATCCACCGGGCTGTGCGCGAGATCGGGCGGATCCCGGCCCGTCGAACGACCCTGTACGACATCATCACTCCGGTGGTGGCCGCTCGTGTCTGAGGACCTGTTCGTCGAAAGGGAAGCCGGGGACGACGGCTCGCAGGGCCGGAACGACGAGGTGCTGGCGCTGCACGAGTTGGGCGAAACCGTCCGCGAGGCGATCCTGCGCGTTCGTGCGATGGAAGATCGTCTGGAGTCCACCCCGAGCATTGCCGACTTTTCGCTACTGCGCGGCCAGATGCGATCGGATCTCGACGACTGGGCGCAGGGGATGCAAGATCGCGTAAGCGCACTGGGTGCGGGCATCGCAGACATCGCCGCGCGCGTCGAGCGGTTCGAATCGGCTTCGGCCTCGCTGCTGCGCTCCGAGGTTGCCGCGTCCGAGGGTCGCGTCACTTCGGTCGTGCGCGACGCGGTGGCTGTGGCGCGCGCCGGCATTGAAGCGACGGCAACCGCGTCCGCCGAGCGTTTTCATTCTGAGTCGGCGGCAGCAGCAGAGAGCATTCGGGCAGAGATACTCGCTGCGCGCGCGGACATCAGGACCGAGGTTGCCTCCGTCGCCATCGTGGCAGAGGAGACTGCGCGCGCGGTCGCTGAGCGAGCCGCCGAGATTCTGCGCGCTGTGCCAAGCGCCGAGTCGTTCGCGGCAGGCGTGGGGGAACGCATCGATGCGCTCCTGCGCGACCTTCCGCGCGCCGACCGGCTTGCGGCGGTGCTGGGTGAACGACTCGACACGGCCGTCCGTGACGTCGGGGAGTCCGCGGGACGGATCGAGGAGACCTTGCGGATGCTGCCGGCGCGTTTGGGCGAGTTTGTACGTGCCGATCTGGAGGGCGCTCTCGGGCGTCTTCGTCCGGCGGACGCGGAAGCGAGCGACCACTCCGGCTCGGACGACCAGGTCGCGCCGTCGACCGGTCCCCGATGGTTTCGTCGTTTTGCGCGCGGACCCGGATCGTCGCGTCGGCCCAGTCCTGAAGTTGCACCGGATGCGGGGATTTGGGAGGCAGTGTCCGTTCCGCCGCCGTCCCCTCCGGCCTTGGTGCCGGAGTCACCGGTCGCGCCACCCGCACCGCACGCCGAGGGATCGCCGGGGCTGTTCGATTTGCTCGCGGAGCCGATCGGGGAGTTCGCAGAGCCGATAGAGGTGTTCGCGGGACCCGGCGAATCGCTTGCAGAGCCGGTCGAACTCCCTGAGTCATCCGTCGAGACGACGGTGACCGTCGCCGTTGAAAGCGGGGAAGAGGTCCCCGAGTCGGGGGAGGAGCCATCGCATGAGATCGTGCGCGCGCTTGAGTTGGCGCGAGAGCTGGATTCGACGGCCCCTCCGCAGCAACGCGCGAGTCGCAGCTCGGCGAAGAGCGCATCATCCACGAAGACTCCAGTGAGGAAAGCCGTGGCGAAGAAGACTCCCGGCAAGAAGATCCCTGCTCGCGCTGCGGATGCGAAGCGGCGTGAGATTCCGCCTCGAAAGCGTGGAACCGGGTCGGTCGGCAGTGCGCCCGCATCGCGCCGTCGCTCGACTTAGACCCTACGGACTATTCCATTTCCATCACGGCGAGTCATTCAGATGGACGCTCCGAAGACGAAACTATTCTCAGCGCGCCAGCGCGCAACCTCTCCCCCCATCGACCGGCGGGCACCCGAAAGGGCCCGCCGGTCGGCTTTTCGCGCTTAATTGTCGGTCCGGGTGCCCGAACGCGTATTCGGACGGTGAGAAGAAAATAGGCGTTCGGGCTTGACCCACGCATATCGATCCCTAGAATTACAGCAGCGTAATTACAGTTGTCGTATTCGTCATGCGCGCAAGGGGGAGGATGTGCAACGGTTCGCAGACGACGACCGGCTGCCATGGCAAGAACAGGCGCTGTGTGCGTACGTCGATCCGGACGTCTTCTTTCCCGAGAAGGGTGGTTCCTCGCGCGAAGCGAAGCGGATCTGTGCGCAGTGCACGGTGCAAGAGGACTGTCTCGAGTACGCGCTCGTGAACGACGAGCGTTTTGGGATCTGGGGCGGGCTGTCCGAGCGTGAACGTCGGCGCCTGAAGCGGCTCACTGCCTAAGTGTTCCTTTCTAGGAACGGGGAGGAGGTGACACCTCATGCCACCGACGAAGCGTCGGGTCACAAAGACGGGAACGGCTAAGCGCACGACGAAGCGCGCGACCGCCGCCGCGAAGACGACCGCAAAGAAGGCGGCGCCGAAGCGGGCCCGCAAGACCGCAGTAAAGAAGGCGACTCCGAAGCGCAAGCCGGCTGCAAAGGCGGCTGCCAAGAAGCCGGTCAAGAAGGCTGCTCCGAAGAAGGCGGCTGCCAAGAAGCCGGTCAAGAAGGCTGCTCCGAAGAAGGCGGCTGCCAAGAAGCCGGTCAAGAAGGCTGCGCCGAAGAAGGCGGCTGCCAAGAAGCCGGTCAAGAAGGCTGCTCCGAAGCGGAAGGTCGCTGCGAAGAAGTCGGCTGCGAAGAAGCCGGCTGCTCGGAAGACGACACGCCGAACGGTTGCTCGGAAGAAGTAGCATCGAGTTTCGTCTGAGGCCTGCCCGCCCGGCAGGCCTCAGTGGTCTTCGCGGTCCGATATGAAGCGGGTTTCTCAGCGTGATACGCTCCCGCGCGCTCATGGAGTTCCCTGATCGCCCCTCCGTACTCGTGCTGCTGGTTGCGACCGACGGAGCGCGGTGGCTGCCTGAGGCCTTGCGTGGGCTGCGAGCCCAAAAGCACAGACCCATCGACATCGTTGCGGTGGATAACGCCTCTACGGATGCCACAGCTCAGATCCTGACGAAGGCGCTCGGCGCGCGCCGGGTCGTGAAGCTGGAACGCAGGGCCGGCTACGGTCGGGCGCTCGCCGTGGCACTAAAGACCGCGACCGACCGCAAGCTTGTTGCCGACGTGTTCCTTCTGGTTCACGACGACGCGGAACTCGCGCCGGGCGCGCTGTCGGCGATGATCGAGGCGATGCGCGCCGACGGTGTCGGTGTCGTCGGCGCGAAGTTGCTCGAATGGACCGAGTCCGGACTGCTCCAAGATATTGGGCAGACTGCCGACCGTTACGGCCGTTATGTTCCGCGAGTCGAGCGCGGGGAGTTGGACCAAGGTCAGCACGATGGGATCCACGAGGTCTTGTACGTGACGAGCGCGGCGATGCTGATTTCCGCCGATGTCGTCGAGTCCGTGGGCTTGTTCGACCCGCGGTATGCGGTTCTGCGTGACGACTTCGACTTCTGTTGGCGCGCTCGTCTTGCCGGCTATCGGACGGTCGTGACGACGACCGCTTCCGCGCGCCACGCATCGGCGACGATGCGCAACCTACGAGCGACGGCGGCGAGTAACCGCATCCGGTACTTCTCCGAGCGCAACATGATCGCAACGCTCATCAAGAACTACGGAGGGTGGCACCTTGCCCTGGCGGTTCCGATGACGTTGGCGATCTCACTGATGAACGTGGTGTTGTTCCTCATCACCGGTAGGCGCGCGTCGGCGATTCAGGTTCTTGAGGCGCTCGAGTGGAACGTGGTGCATTTGCCGTCGACGCTGCGTGCTCGCCGCCGCGCTCAGCGCGCGCGCAGGGTGAGGGATTCGGAGATCACGCGCTGGATGCACCACGGCGCGACGCGTCTTCGCTCGCAGTTTGAGCACGCTATCGAGGTAGTTGTCGGCGATGTGGACGCGGGAAGTGAGGACGACTTCGACAAGCCGCCGCCTCGGCTGATCGACAGAGCGCGCGCACACCCTGGTCTCGCTCTTGGAGCACTGACTGCGATAGTGGTCGCGCTCGGCGCCCGCACGTTGTTGTTTTCCGGCGGCATAGCCGGTGCGGATTTTGCGCCGTTTCCCATGAAGGCCGGCGAGTTCTTCTCGGAGTACTGGTCGGGCTGGCGCGGCGCCGGTTACGGCGGTGCGGCCCCTGCCTCGCCGGGGCTGGTGATCTTGGGGCTTTTGACTATCGTCTGCGCGCGAAGCGCGTGGCTTGCCCAGCGCGTGTTGGTCCTTGGCCTGCCGGCGATCGGCGTGTCGGCGATGTTCCGGCTGGCGTACGCCGTTGGTCTGGGTCCTACGGGGCGGCGAGTCGCAATGCTCGCCTACGCGGTGTCTCCTTTGTTGATGGGGGCGTTCGGTGCGGGGCGACTGGGGGACCTAGTTCTGATTGCCGCAGCGCCGGGAATCCTGTTGGTGTTGGCGCGCGCCGCGGGACTCGCTCCAAGCAAGGGGTGGCGACCGGCTGCTGCGGCCGTTGCCGGTGTCGCCCTCGCAACTTCGCTGTCGCCGTGGACACTCGTCTTCACTTTCGGGGCAGCCGTGGTGTTCTCGGTGGTCGTACGGGAGCGCGCCCGGGACGTCCTGGCGCTGGGCGCAACGGCTGTCATCGGCGCGCTGGTGCTGCTGTTTCCTTGGAGCATTGAGTTGTTCCGGGCAGGTTCACCGCTCGGCGCCGGCGGTGCGGATCCGCAGGCCCGCATGCTCGACATTCTGGTGTTGTCTCCGGGGGTGGTGCGCCCCTTGCCACTGGCCATCGCGGCGGGGCTGACTGTCGCGGGTTTCCTCGGGTTCTTGATGGCTCCCGCTGAGCGCAGAGCCCCTGCACGGATTCTCGGCGCGCTTGTCGTGACGGCGATGCTGCTCGGGTGGATGGTTGTTCGAGGCGTCCCGTGGATCGCGCCCCGGGCCACGCTGCCGCTTGTGGGGGCGTCTGTTGCGTTGGCCCTGCTGGCAGGCATGGGCATCGAGGCGGCCGCGCGTTTGGGCGCCCGCCAGTTCGGAGCCGCGCATGTCGCAGTTGGGGTGGCTGGTGCCTTGCTGCTGTTCCAAGCGGTCGTGTCTGCGGGCTGGATCGCGTCCGGGTGGCATCCCGGACTCGTGCGGTCCGAGACGTTGGTGCCATCGTTCATTGCTGCCGAGGAGCAGTCGTATGGCGCCTTCCGGGTCCTGTGGGTCTCCGGAACGGCGTCGTCGCCGCGGGTGGCGTTGAGCGGGGCTCGGGGCACGACGATGCTCTCGTACCTTGTTCGTCCTGCGGGAGCGGGCGACGCGGCTTTGCGGCGCGCGGTTGCTGCGATCGCCGGAGGATCTACCGAGTCCGGCGGAAGGCTGCTAGCCACTCTGGGGGTCCGGTATGTGATCGTTCGTCCTGAGGTGGGCGCGCGCCTCGGAGACGCATTCGCGAGCCAAGTGGATCTTGCCTTCTCTCAGCGGTTCGCGGATTCGACGGTGTACGTCAACCGCGTCGGCGTCCCCATCGCTGCGGGGATCTCGGCGCCGGGATGGGTTCTCGCCGGCGCCGCCGGCTTGGATGCCGCAGCCGGCGCCGAGTCCGTGCCCGGCGTCGGGGCGGGGTTCGCTCGCCGCGCTGACAGCAGGTACGCCGGATCGACGGCGAAGACAGCGCGCGAGGTCGTGATCGCGGAGGACTACTCGCCGAAGTGGCGCTTGCGGGTGGACGGAAAGGAACTCCGTCCCGAGCGATCTTTCGGATGGGCATCGCGGTTTGAGGTCGCATCCGCGCACAAAGACATCGAGATCGTGTGGACGGGCCAGCGCCGGCATCGACTCGTGATTTCGATTCAGCTCGGGATTCTGCTGCTGTTTGCGGCGTGGTGGTCGCAGCGTGCGGCTCGGGAGCGGGGGGAGCGATGAGGACGCGCATGCGTGTGGTGCTCGTCGTGGTTGTGTTCGTCGGCGCGATCGTGGCGGATGCTCTGCGCCCGCCCGCGCCGGCTATGTCACATGGCGTCGTCTCGGCCACGACCGGCGGAGTGCTCGCCTGCCCGAATGCGTTGCCCTCGCGGGGAACCGCGTACATACATGTCGCCAACGCCGGCACGCGGACCGCCGATGTTCGCGTCACGCTGGTTCCAAAGGTGGGGAAGCCGGTCGTGATTCCCTTCGCGATCGGCCCGGCGAAGGCGCGCGCTCTGCGGATCAGCGGTCGCGTCAAGGCGCCGGCGGCGGCAGTGCTCGAGTACTCGGGTTCCGATATCACGGCTGCCCACTCGATGTGGATGCCTAAGGTTGGGGGCCGGGGCGGCGGGGCCGGGGCGTTGTGCGAGAGGCCGACCGCGGGAGAGATAGTCGTGTCCTCGCTGCGGACGTTTGGCGCGACGGCGTCGGTGTCGGTGTTCAACCCCGGAAGCGCGAGCGCAGATATCAGCGTGTCGTTGCTTGCCGACGGGCACCGCCTGGAGCCGCAGCGTCTTTCGCGTCGAGTCGTCCCGGCGCGTTCGCGCCTGGATCTCGCCGTCGGCGACTTCGCTTTCGACGCGCGCGCCGTGACCGCGGTTATCACCGCGCGCGCCGGACGCGTGGTGGCAGAGGGGATCGTCTCGTCCGGGCGCGGCCTGGAGATTTTGTCCGGTCGGCCGCCGGAGCGCAGCGGTGTGGTGATCGCAGCCCGCAGCGGTTTGGGCGTGGCGGCTACGGTGTCGCCGGTCGGCGTCGAGGACTCCGCCGTCGCGATTAGGGTCGTAGATGGGACGCACCAGGGAGTTTTGCCGGGCGCTCCTTCGACGCTGCGCGCCGGGACGTCTCGTCGGATCGCGATTCCGGAGTCTGCCAAGTCTCGAGCGGCCGCTTTGGTGATCGACGTCGGGATGGGCTCGCCCGTTGCCGCCGGAGTGTCCTGGGATCGGGCGGGATCTCCGTCGGATGAGGTCGCATCGCCGCTTGTGGCTGCCGGCCGTCGGTGGAGGGGAGTGGCAGGCAGCCCGTATCCCAAGACGCTGATTCAGGCCTTCGTGATCAACGCTTCCGACGAACCGGCCGACGTTCGCATCGACCTTTTCGGGACGCGCACCGGCTCTGTCCTGCGCCGGGTGGCGCCGGGCAGGCTGTTGGTGCTGACGCTGTCGAATGCGGCGGCTACCTTGGGAATCGACGTCTCCTCCGACCAGCCGGTCGCGGTCGTTCTCCAGGTAGCGGCTCGCGCCACGGACGGCTCGGCGCTGGCTTACGGGATCCCCGCGTCGCCGGTTAGGACGGCGCGCCCGGTCGCGGTCACCACCGACCCGCGGGTAGGTATTCCCGCCCGCGTCCCCGCGGTCTAGCCTTTCTCGCAGGAAATTCCTTTGCGGACCTCTTGCTTCGTCGTGCGCCGGATGCTAGGTTGACTGAGTACTCCCGAGAAGTGATTAGGGGAAACCCGAAAGCTACTTGGGGGTACATCTTTTGGGGGACTTCCCTGCGCCCGCCGTCCGGCGAACGCCATATCTGCAGCTTGGAGGCCACGTGTGACGGTGGCCTCTTTCCTTTCTCGTCGATGCGCGTCCGGGAATCGCCGCAGAAGTCTTATCCGCTTACTTCGGTGAAAATCAAAAGTGTCTTAGGTAGCGATTGCGCCGGTAAGATCGGAGGTGCCACCTGCGCATGCCGCTCGAATGGGTCCGCGCGGCGACGATGAACTCCCTAGACGCTTGAAATGCCCGTATCGCTCCCGTATGGTGCGCGCGTGCTCGGCAAGAGAAAGAACGATGTGCGCCGTTGCTCCCGCAACGGCTGCCGCTGGCCGGCGTCGGCTTCGTTGACGTACGCGTACCAGCAGCAGGTCGCCTGGATTGAAGACGTGACGCCGCAGCCCCACCCGGCCGCCTACGACTTGTGCGCGGCGCACGCCGAACGTCTGGCGGTTCCGCTCGGGTGGCGCAAGGAGGACCTGCGAGTTGTTCCTCCACCTGTGACCCCGATTCGACCCGAGGTCGGGTCCTGGCACGGCACAGCCGGCGCGTCCACCGGCGCCTGATCGGGAACACGCGATCGTAGACAGGCTTCGACCTGGCGTTTCACCTACGTCGCCGATCGGTTTTCAAGGCTTGCACGGGATGCCGCAACGTGCGAGGCTGTTCTTGGGTACATTCCCTGTACACAAGAACTCGAAGCCGCTTTGCGAGGGTCGATGGCTATACAGCGCGAACTAATCCGCTCGATCCGGAAGCTTGACGAGTATGACCTGCGCCGTTTGATGATCTTCATCCGGGGGCTGCTGCTTCATCGTGAAGGCCCGGCGTTCGAGCCGGGGGCGGCGCTCTCGCAAAACAAGGTCACGTATCGCCTCGAACACGTTCGCTGTGGGAAGCGCGGCTGCACTCGTTGTCCGCACGGCCCGTACTGGTACGCCTATTGGCGTGAGGGCGGGCGGCTTCGATCGCGCTACATTGGGAAGACCCTCCCGGAAGGCGCCGAGCCCGACGGAGTGTCCGGTAATCGGTAAATCACCCGAAAGAAGCATGAGAATGACCCGCGCGGATCATAGGAACGGACGGCATAAACAGGTATGTTTCGGGTCATCCGGGGTCGTCCCGGCTGAGTAGGAGAGGAATCATGGGCGCGCTAGTTTGCCCGCAGTGCAGTTCCAGCAACGTCATCAATATCAATCTCACCATGGAAACCGGGGCCCCGGTGTCTTTCTTCTCCTGTCACAACTGTGACAAGCGCTGGTGGCATAAAGACGGCGAGCCGATCGACCTGCCCGAAGTGCTGGAGTTGGCCCGCCGACCGGGGCGTGCTTCGAAGTCCCAGGGCTAGCCTGGGTGTGGCGAGAGCGGGCGGCCGCATCGGCGTACGTCGGCAGGTTTGCGGTCGCCGAACGTCTTGCCGAGCGATTTGCCTCCCAAGATCCAGAGGGCTCCCGCTGGCTGCGCGCGTATGTCGCCGCGGCGCGGGGTGATTTTCAGGCGGCGGAGCGCCTTGCGGAGCCGCTTGCCCGCGGCGCGCGCGATGTCGGGATCCGGGTTTCCGCGTCCCTGACGTTGGGATCGGTGCTTCGTCAAACCGGACGGCATCGCCGGGCGCGCGCCCACGATCTGCGCGCCGCGCGTCTTGCGACGACGTCATCGGCGCGCGCCCACGCACTAATCGGGCTCGCCGCCGATGCGGTGGGAGTCGGCGACGCCGGAACCTGTGCCGGCCGGCTGGCAGAGGCAGCCGGCGTCGTGCCGCGTGGGGACTGGCGCGCGCGTGTTCGGCTGGACTGGGTGCGTGCCGAGCATGCGCTGCTGGTGAATCGTCCGCGTGCGGCTGCGCGCGCGGCTGCGCGCGCGCTGAGTCGTTCGCGGGCTGCCGGCGCGCGCCGGCACGAGGCGAAGTCCTCACTGTTCCTGGGAGCTGCGCTTGCAACCGCCGGAGATGACGGCGCGCGTCGGCCGCTGCGCGACGCAGAGCGGCTGGCGGCTCGTCTCGGAGCGGTGCCGATCGCCCGGGTCGCGCGAGAGCTGCTCGACGGGCTTCCCGTGCGCGGCCGGTAGGATCACGCCCATGGAACTGGACACGATCTTCAAGGCTTACGACGTTCGTGGTACCTATCCGGACCAGTTCGACGAGGAGGTCGCGCATCGCGCGGGCCGTGCTTTCGTTGCGCTGCTCGGCGCGCGCCGGTTGATCGTCGCGCGCGACATGCGTTCGTCCAGCGAGCCCTTGTCGGCCGCATTCATGTCGGGTGCGGTGACGCAAGGGGCCGATGTGGTCGACATCGGAGTCGCGTCGACCGACATGCTCTACTACGCCTCCGGCGCACTTAACCTGCCCGGCGTTGTGTTCACGGCCTCGCACAATCCGGCGAAGTACAACGGGATGAAACTTGTTCGCGCAGGGGCGTTCCCAATCGGCAGTGAAACCGGAATGGCGGAAATCAAGCAGATGATCGCGGAGAACGAGTTTCCCCGTCCTCCGCGGCTGGGCTCCATCAGCCGGCGCGACGTGCTCGAGGATTTCGTCGATCACGTGCTCTCGCTCGTGGACGCATCGCGGTTTCGCCCGCTCAAGATCGTCGTCGACGCCGGTAACGGGATGGCGGGACTGACGGTCCCTGCCGTGTTCGAGAACCTTCCGATCGAGGTTGTGCCGCTGTACTTCGATCTGGACGGGACCTTTCCGAATCACCCGGCCGATCCGATCCAGCCCGAGAACCTCCGCGATCTGCGCGCGGCAGTGCTCGAGCACGGAGCGGTCGCCGGGCTTGCGTTCGACGGGGATGCCGACCGCGTGTTCTTCGTTGATGATCGTGCGGAGCCGGTTTCGGCGTCTTTGCTGGGCGCGATGGTCGCGAAGTCGATCCTGCAGCGCCACTCCGGCGAGAAGGTCGTCTACTCGCTTACGTGCTCTCGCGTTGTGCCGGAAGTGATTCGCGAGTCCGGCGGCGAGCCGATTCGGACTCGCGTTGGGCATTCCTTCATCAAGAAGATCATGGCCGACACCGGAGCGATTTTCGGTACCGAACACTCCGGGCACTACTATTTCCGTGACCATTGGCGCGCCGACTGCGGAATGATCTGCGCTCTGCTCGCGCTCGAGGTCATCTCGGAGGCGGGCGGCGATTTCCAGGCCGCGCTCGCTCCGTTCCGTCGGTATTGGAACTCCGGCGAGATCAACTCCGATGTCGGCGACAAACAGGCGGTGACTGAGAAGATCGCCGCCGCGTATGCGGATGGGCGCCACAACAGCGATGACGGTCTCACCGTTGAATACGACGATTGGTGGTTCAATGTTCGCCCTTCGAATACCGAGCCGCTGTTGCGACTCAATGTTGAGCATCGGACGGCCGCAGAGGGTGAGCGCTGCCGCGACGATCTGTTGACGATTATTCGCGGGTAGGACTGCGTACAATCAGCGCGACTAGGAGGGACGAAGATGGCAGTAAGCAAGGACCTGATCGACATCCTGATCTGCCCGAACTGTCGTGGGCCGATCGAGTACGCGGAAGCGGAGCAGAAGATCAGTTGCGTCGGTGATTGCAGGTACGTCTACCCCGTGCGCGACGACATCCCCATCATGCTGATCGACGAGGCGGAGAAGCCCTCGTCGTGAGCGTTCTGGACGACCGCGAGCACATCGTGGCCGTCGATCCGTCCGACGCGCTCGGTTTCGTCGAGCGTGCTGCGGAGCAGTGGGCCGAGGGGGTCCGGCGCGCGCGCGCGGCATCCATCTCGGTCGAGGCCGCCGGGATCCGCAATGTCGTGGTTTGCGGCATGGGCGGCAGCGGGATCTCAGGCGACGTTGCCGTTGCCGTTGCCGCGCCGCTTTCGTCGGTTCCCGTGGCGGTGGTCAAGGGCTACGACCTACCCTCGTGGGTCGGTCCCGACGCCCTCGTGGTGTGCGCGTCGTACTCCGGGAACACGGAAGAGACGTTGTCGTGTTTCGAGCAGGCGCGCGCGCGCGGCGCGCGCATCGTCGCGGTAACGACCGGCGGGGCACTCGCCGAACTCGCCGCGAGCGCAGGCGTGGCGTGTATCTCCCCGGTCGAAGGATTGCAGCCTCGGGCCGCTCTCTACTCGCTGGCCCCCTCGGTTCTGGTGACCCTCGAGCGCCTCGGCGTCCTTCCGGACCTCTCCGGAGATCTCAAGGAAGTTGAGTCCGTTTTGGATGCCGGGGCGGCGAACCTTCGTCGCGAGGTTCCGACCGCGACCAATGAAGCCAAACGCCTAGCGGTCGCACTGAGCGGCCGGCTTCCGATCGTGTGGGGCCAAGAAGGGATCTTGTCTGTGGCCGCCGTGCGGTGGCGCTGTCAGTTGAACGAGAACGCGAAGATGCCCGCGTGGTCCGCCGTCCTGCCCGAACTCGACCACAACGAAATCGTCGGCTACGACCCGGGAATCGCGGCGCTCGGAGAGGTCGCCGTTGTTGTGCTTCGGTCGCCCGGGGAGCACCCCCGGATCGCGCGCCGCATCGACGCGACACTGGCGGGGATGGGGGAGCGCGTCGGGGCAGTCTTGGAGGCGACCGCCTCGGGGCAGGCGCCGTCGGCGCGACTGATGTCGGCATGTCTGCTCGGCGACTTCGTCAGCATTTATTGCGCGTTGCTTCGGGGCGCCGACCCGACCCCCGTAGCGGTTATCGAGAGCCTGAAGGCGCAACTCGCGTCGCGGTAGGGCAATCTTTCCGCTTTTCCCCGGCCCCGGGAAACCGCATATGCTTGCCGGGCTTTTTCGTCTCCAGGAGGACTCGGATGGATTTCGACATCAAGGATGCTTCCCTCGCCGCGCGCGGACGTGTTCGGATTGAGTGGGCGGCCGGCCACATGCCGGTCTTGGAGGCGATTCGCGAACGCTTCGCTAAGGAGAAGCCGCTCGCCGGCGTAAGCATTGCGGCGTGCTTGCACGTGACGACCGAGACCGCGAACCTCATGCTCGCACTGCAGGCAGGCGGCGCCGACGTGGCGCTTTGCGCGTCGAACCCGTTGTCCACGCAGGACGACACGGCGGCCGCGCTGGTCGACATGGGGATTCCCACCTACGCCATCAAGGGTGAGGACAACGCAACCTACTACGGTCATATCAATCGCATCTTGGACCGCGAGCCGGTCGTGACGATGGACGACGGCGCCGACTTGGTGAGCGTGCTGCACAAGCAGCGCCAGGGGCAGATCGACAAGATCATCGCGGGGACCGAGGAGACGACAACCGGCGTGATCAGGCTCCGGCAGATGGCGGCCGCGAAGGTACTGCGGTACCCGATCGTCGCCGTCAACGACACGCCGACCAAGCGCATGTTTGACAACCGATACGGCACCGGTCAGTCCACCCTTGATGGGATCACGCGCGCGACCAACATCTTGTGGGCCGGCAAGACCGTCGTCATCGGCGGCTACGGTTACGGCGGGCGCGGGCTGGCGATGCGCGCGCGCGGGATGGGATCGCAGGTCATCGTGACCGAGGTCGATGCCGTGAAGGCGTTGGAAGCCGCAATGGAGGGCTACCGAGTGATGCCGATGGTCGACGCGGCGCGCGTCGGAGACGTGTTCATCACCGTCACCGGGGACAAGGACATCTTGCGTCGGGAGCACTTCGAGGTCATCAAGGACGGTGCGATCGTCGCGAACACAGGCCACTTCGACGTTGAGATCAACAAGGGCGACCTGCTCGCGATGACGACCTCGACTCGCGAGGTTCGCGATCACGTTGTCGAGCATGTTCTCGTCGACGGCCGCAAGGTGTACTTGCTTGCGGACGGGCGACTGGTGAACCTTGCCGCGGCCGAGGGTCACCCGGCGACCGTGATGGACATGTCCTTTGCCGACCAAGCGCTGACGGCCGAGTGGCTCGTCCAGAACCAGGGTCTGGCTCCCGAGGTCTACGACGTCCCCGCCGAGATCGACCGCGAGGTTGCGCGCGTGAAGCTCGAAACGATGGGCATCCGGATCGACGAGTTGACCCCGGAGCAGGTCTCCTACCTGGGTTCCTGGCAGGAAGGCACCTAAGGCGGGGTTACCTCCCCTGCGCCACGATCTCCATCAACTCGTCCGCGCGCTCGACGAAGAACAGGTGCCCCGCTTCGGGGTAGTACGTCGCGCGTCGCCGCGGACGCATGCGACGTGGTTCGGCGCCGACCTACTCGGGCGGGACTCGTTCGCTGGCGTGACTCGGCCACATCGCGACGAGCTTCCCCGGGTTCAAGATGCCGAGCGGATCCAGCGCGTGTTTGATCGTGCGCATGATCTCAAGTGCCTCACCGTGCTCGGCATCCAAGAAGCGCATCTTCCCGAGGCCGACGCCGTGCTCTCCCGTGCATGTGCCGTCCATCGCTAGGGCGCGCGCCACGATTCGCTCGTTCAACTGCTCCGCCTCGGCGAGCTGCTCGGGGTCTTGTGGGTCGATGACCAAAAGCACGTGGAAGTTGCCGTCGCCGACGTGGCCGACGATCGGCGCGGGGATGGTTGAACGCGAGAGGTCCTCCTTCGTCTGCACGACGCACTCCGCCAGCCGCGAGATCGGAACGCATACGTCGGTGGTGAGGCCCTTCGCGCCGGGGCGCAGAGCAAGCCCGGCGTAGTAGGCGTTGTGTCGCGCGTGCCACAGGCGCGTGCGGTCCTCTGGGCTAGTCGCCCATTCGAACCGGGCCCCTCCGTGCCTCACCGCTACGGCCTGCGCGATCTCGGATTGCTCGGCGACGCCGGCAGGGGTCCCGTGGAATTCGTAGAACAGGGTCGGGGCGACCGGATAGTGAAGGTCCGAGCGCTTGTTGACGGCGTCCATCTGCACCTCGTCGAGCAGCTCGATGCGCGCGACCGGAACTCCAAGCTGGATGGTCTCGATGACGCTGGACACCGCACCTGCGATGTCGGAGAAGGAGCAGACTGCGGCGGCTATCGCTTCCGGCACTCCGTACAGCCGCACCGTCAGTTCGGTGATGATCCCGAGGGTGCCTTCAGATCCGACGAACAGTCGCGTGAGGTCGTAGCCGGCCGACGATTTGCGCGCGCGCCGCGCCGTGCGCACTACGCGGCCGTCGGCGAGCACTACCGTCAGGCTCACGACGTTGTCGCGCATCGTGCCGTAACGAACGGCATTTGTGCCGGACGCGCGGGTGGCGGCCATGCCGCCGAGCGTCGCCTCGGCGCCGGGATCCACCGGGAAGAACAGGCCGTGATCGCGCAAGCGTTCGTTGAGTTGATTGCGGGTGACCCCGGCTTGAACGGTCGCATCGAGGTCTTCGGGGCTGATCGAAACGATGGCGTTCATGCCGGACAGGTCGACGCAAATGCCGCCGTGAACCGCAGTCACATGGCCTTCCAGTGATGTGCCGGCGCCGAAGGGAATGACCGGCGTGGCCGACCGTGCGCAAATGCGGACGATCTCGCTTACCTCCGCGGTGTCGTTTGGGAATGCGACGGCATCCGGAGGCATTGGCGTGTGGTAGGACTCGTCCTTGCCGTGCTGCTCGCGTACGGCGGCGTTCGTGGACAGCCGGTCGCCGAGAAACGCGCGCAGTTCTGCGATGACTTCCGGTGCGGTGCTTCCCATCGGTGGACCTCCCGTGCGGCAGATGCGAAAAGGATAGGAGACGGGGTGAGCGCGCGCATCAGACACCGCTTCACCGGACGGTTCGCGCTCGTCGGGCTCTCCATCGGAGTGGTTACCGGACTCGGTGGGCAGCTATCCCTGGGTCAATTCGCGGTGGCGGGAATCGGCGCGGCCGCGTCGTTTAGGGTCACCTCCGCGACTGGGAACTACACGCTTGGGTTGGCCGCGGCCGGCCTTGCGGCCGCCCGTCTAGCCGGTCGTCTGTACGGCGACCGCGTCACCGGTATGCTGCCGCCCGTGATGCGGGCTATCGAGTGGCGAAGCGGCGACATCGTCGTCATCGACCAGACGTTGCTGCCGCACCGGCTGGTGAGGCGCACGCTGCGCACGACTGAAGAGGTCGCCGAGGCGATTTCGACTCTTCGCGTGCGCGGGGCTCCTCTTCTTGGAATCGTCGGAGCGATGGGGGTTGCACAGGCCGCGCTTCGGCCTCGCGCTTCCCGTTCGGCAACGGTTCTGGCGCGCGCCGAGCAGGCCGGCGCGCTTCTCGCCGCGACGCGGCCGACGGCCGTGAATCTGTCGTGGGCAATCGAGCGAACACTCGCGGTCGCCCGCGCCGAGGCGACATCGCTCGGTCCGGCCGCCCTCGCGCGGCGCCTCCTGCAAGAGGCGCTCGCCATCCACGCCGAGGACGAGCGCGCGTGCGAGGTGATGGCCGCTCACGCCCTCGAGTTCTTCTCTGCGGGGGCGACGGTGCTTACGCACTGCAACACCGGCTTCTTGGTAACCGGCGGGCGCGGCACCGCGCTGGGGGCAATCGGATACGCGCACGAGCAAGGGCTCGCAGTGCGGGTGTTCGCGTGCGAGACGCGGCCGCTGCTGCAAGGCGCGCGCCTGACGGCGTGGGAACTCGGCCGGCTGGGCATCGAGCACGCTCTGATCGTCGATGGCGCGGCGGCCGGCCTCATCGCGCGCGGCGAGGTGTCGCTGGTCATGACCGGCGCCGACCGCATTGCGGCTAACGGCGATGTCGCAAACAAAGTCGGTACGTACGCTCACGCGCTGGCGGCGCGCGCGGCGGGGATCCCCTTCGTGATCGTCGCCCCGACCACGACCGTAGACCTGAAGACCCGGTCCGGGAGCGGCATCGAGGTCGAGGAGCGCGCGGCATCGGAGGTGCTTTCCTTCGGAGGCGCGGCAATCGCCCCGAAGGGGACTGCCGCGCGCAATCCGGCGTTCGACGTCACGCCGGCCGACCTGGTCACCGCGATTGTTACCGAGCAAGGAGTCGCTCGCGCTCCGTATCGCCGCTCTCTTGCTGCGCAGGTTCGTCGGGCGGTCCGCGCGTAGACGAGCGACTCCGTCGCGAACCGGTCCATCGTTACACTCCGAGCACTCCGATCGCGCACCGCTACACGGTGCGTCAGGTTGGAATAGCGTAGTTTTCGTGCGGCTTTCGGACCTTTTGTTTCCCCCTCGTTGCCTGTCGTGCCGCGTTCTCAGTTCGGGATGGTTGTGCTCGGCGTGTGCGGCCGCCTTCCCGCGCATCGAGGCGTGCTGCGACCGTTGTGGGCGACCGTCAATGCGCCCGGTGGCGGGGTGTGCCGCGTGTTGCCGCGCGCGTCCTCCGTGGCGTTTCGCGCGCGCGGCGGCTGTTTACGAGGGGCCGGCGCGCGATGCGCTGATGACGTTCAAGCTCGGTGGAGAGCGGCGCGCGGCGCACGGCCTCGCCGCCGCGATGGTTGAGTCGTCCGCGGGGCTGTCGAGAACCGCAGTGACGTTCGTACCGGCGACACGGCGCGCGGTCGCGGTTCGCGGCTTCAACCCGGCCCGCGAGCTTTCACGGCAGGTTGCGCGCGCCCTTGGTGTGCAATGCGTTGGAACCTTGCGCAAGACCAGGGAGACGAGGGACCAGGCGGGTTTGGGCCGCCTTGAGCGTCGCGAGAATCTTCGGGGGGCGTTCGCGGCTGTTGCCCGTCCTCCCCGTTCGCTGCTGCTGGTGGACGACGTCATGACGACCGGGGCTACTGCGGCTGAATGCGCCCGGGCACTGCTGAATGCGGGCGTTGTTGAGATCGACGTTCTCACATTCGCCCGAGCCCTATAGAATCATCATTGAGGTTCCGCTTGGGTCTGTGGTTGAGGCAGCCCGGAAGGACTGCCAAGTCGATGCTAGTGGCGGGCGAAACGACCCACGTAAGGCAACCCGTGGTTGCTGAGCATGGTGCCACTTAGGAGTAAGTCCTGCCGTGGCGGGTCCGCCGGATCCGTGCGCGAGAGGAGGTAAGCGGCCGCAAGCGCTGGGTCCGTCAGGATTCACTGTGAGCGCAAGGTCTCGAGCTTCCCGGCAGGCGAGTGTGGGGTCAAAGACCAGGTCAGCCGGGCGGAACCTCGTAAAAGTGGAAATGGGCCGTGGACGGGAGGGTTCAATGCAGGTGATCGTCAAGGGCCACCACACGCATGTTTCAAGCTCACTTAAGGAACTCGCGACAAACAAGATCGAGAAGGTAAGTCGGTTCTTGGACAGCATTCAGACTGCGGAGATCGAGTTCTCCGAGGAGCACAACCCGCGGATCTCCGACAAGCACATCGTCGAGATAACGCTCACGACGAAGACCCGCGTGCTGCGCGCGCGCGCGAGCGGTACCGACGCCGCCACCGCAGTTGACCGCGTCCTGGACAAGGTTGAAGCGCAGGTTCGACGACTGAAGGGGAAGTTCGTCGAGAGGGGAAGCAGGACAAGCCGGGGCATCTCGGGCATTGCCCTCAGTCCCGATGAGTCTGTTTCGGCCCCGATCTCACGGAACGGGGCTCTTGGTCCGATAGAATCGGATGGAGAGCAAGAAACGGGCGAAGAGGATCGGCCGCACATCACGCGTACGAAGCGATTTGCGGTCAAGCCGATGACACCCGAGGAGGCCGTGCTCCAGATGGAAATGCTTGGCCATGATTTCTATCTATTCGTTGACGCTGAGAGTGAGCACGCCGGCGTTGTATACCGGCGGCATGATGGCTCGTTCGGGTTGATCGAGCGCGACTAGTGGTCGGAGGAGGGACGTGAACGAGAGCGTAACCACACCGCCGGCGGGCGAGGAGCCGATTCGCGTCCTCATCGTGGACGACCATGCTTTGTTCCGCCGTGGCATCGTCATGGTTCTTGAGCAAGAGAAGGACGTCGAGGTGGTAGGTGAGGCTTCGGACGGGACCGAGGCGATCCAGATCGCGTCCGAGACGATGCCCGATGTTGTCTTGATGGACGTGCGGATGCCGCGCCGGGGAGGCATCGAGGCCACCCAGCAGATCAAAGACTTGGTGCCGCATGCCAAGATCCTCATGCTCACGATCTCCGATGAGGAGGCGGATCTCTACGATGCCATCAAGGCGGGAGCCAGCGGCTACCTGTTGAAGGAAATATCCATCGAGGATGTCGCAGGCGCGATCCGGGCCGTGCAGGGCGGGCAGTCGATGATCAGCCCGTCGATGGCGTCGAAGCTTCTGGCCGAGTTCGCCACAATGGTCAAGAAGGGCGACGAGAAGCCCCTTGCATCTCAACCTCGGCTGACCGAGCGGGAGATGGAAGTGCTGCGCCTGGTCGCGAAAGGACGCAATAACCGCGACATCGCCAAGGAGCTCTTCATCAGCGAAAACACCGTCAAGAACCACATCCGCAACATCCTTGAGAAGTTGCACTTGCACTCCCGGATGCAGGCGGTCGTGTACGCGGTTCGCGAGAAGCTCCTCGAGATCCAGTAGAAACCGCTTCTCGTGGCATCCCCTCTGCAGAAGATCCTGCGCCTCGGTGAAGGCCGACGCCTCAAGCAGTGTGTTCGCTTCGCGCAAGCGAGTGCATCCTTCGAGGATGAGATGAAGGCGCGCTCGGACGCCGAGTTGCGCGCGCTCACCGACATCTACCGCTCCCGTCTGTCAGACGGGGAGGAACTCGACGACGTGTTGCCCGAGGCTTTCGCGACCGTTCGTGAGGCCGCGTGGCGGACTTTGGGGCAGCGCCACTACGACGTCCAGCTCGTTGGAGGCGCGGCATTGCACTCGGGGTTCATCGCCGAGATGAAGACGGGTGAAGGAAAGACCCTCGTGGCAACTGCGCCGGTCTATCTGAATGCTCTTACCGGCAAGGGTGTTCACGTCGTGACCGTTAACGACTACTTGGCACGCCGCGACGCGGAGTGGATGGGTCGCATCTACCGGTTCCTGGGGCTGTCAGTTGGGCTCATCCAGGCGAACCAGCGACCCGAGCAGCGCCGACCGGCGTACGCCGCCGACATCACCTACGGGACCAACAATGAGTTTGGTTTCGACTACCTGCGGGACAACATGGCGTGGGTCTCAGAGGACAGGGTTCAGCGCGGCCACCACTTCGGGGTTGTCGACGAGGTCGACTCGATTCTGATCGACGAGGCTCGCACTCCGCTGATTATCTCGGGTCCGGCCGAGGAGTCTGCCAAGTGGTATCGCACGTTCTCTCGCATTGTGCCTCGGCTGCATCCCGACGTTCACTACGAGGTGGATGAGAAGAAGCGTACCGTCGCGGTCACCGAAGAGGGAGTCCACGAGGTCGAGGGAGTTCTCGGCATTGAGAACCTCTACGACCAGGTGTCGTCACAGCTTGTGCACTACCTGCAGAACGCGTTGCGGGCCAAGGAGCTGTACAAGCGCGACGTCGACTACATCGTGACCGGCGGCGAGGTGAAGATTGTCGACGAGTTCACAGGTCGAGTGCTCGAAGGTCGCAGGTATTCCGAGGGGATGCATCAGGCGATCGAGGCCAAGGAGAACGTTCGCATCAAGGAAGAGACGATCACCTACGCCACGATCACGATTCAGAACTACTTCCGCATGTACGACAAGCTCTCGGGCATGACCGGAACGGCGGTCACCGAGGCTGCGGAGTTCGAACACATCTACAAGATGGGTGTCGTGGAGATTCCGCCGAACCGACCGGTTGTTCGGCTAGATCAGCCCGATGTTGTCTACAAGAACGAGGAAGCGAAGTTCAACGCCGTCGTCGACGACATCGCCGAGCGGTACGAGCGCGGGCAACCGGTTCTGGTCGGAACGGTTTCGATCGAGAAGTCGGAGCGCTTGGCGCGGTTGTTGGACCGTCGCGGGGTCTCGCACCACGTCTTGAACGCAAAACAGCACGAGCGAGAGGCGTACATCGTCGCTCAGGCCGGGCGCAAGCATTCGGTGACCGTTGCCACCAACATGGCCGGACGTGGCGTGGACATCATCCTGGGCGGTAGTCCGGAGTATGAGATCAAGCAAGATCTGCTCGTCAACGAGTTCGTTCCAGAGACCGACGAGTACGAGCGCGAACTGAAGCGGAGGTTGGAGGCCGGCCGGGAGACCTGGGAGAAAGAGCACAACGAAGTGCTCGAACTCGGCGGCCTCTACGTGCTTGGCACCGAGCGTCACGAGTCGCGCCGTATCGACAACCAGTTGCGTGGACGGTCGGGCCGTCAAGGTGACCCCGGAGCGAGCCGTTTCTACTTGTCGCTCGAGGATGACCTCATGCGCCTGTTCGCCACGGGCATGGTGACGCGCATGATGGATCGACTCAAGATCCCCGATGACGTCCCCATCGAAGCGCGCATGGTAACCAAGTCGATCGAGCGGGCCCAGCACCAGCGCGAGCAGCAGAACTTCGAGATCCGCAAGAACGTCTTGAAGTACGACGACGTGATCAACAAGCAGCGCGAGGTCATCTACGAACGTCGCAACCAGTTGCTCGACGGCGAGGATCTGGGCGAGATGGCGGAGCAGTTCGTTGACGACGTCGTCGAATCGATCGTGTTCGGCTCGCTCAACTCGGACCTACACCCCGAGGAGTGGGATCTGGCCGAACTGTGCGTGACGATGCGGACGGTGTATGCGACCGAGATCACGCCTGAGTCCTTCGACTTGGCGCACTTGACGGTCGAGGAGGTGGCCGACCGTTTCGTCGAAGAGGCGACTGCGGCCTACCGTGCGCGCGCGGCCGAGATCGGCGAAGACGAGTTCCGCAACATCGAGCGCCGAGTGCTGTTGTCGGTGCTCGACACCAAGTGGCGCGAACACCTCTACGAGATGGACTATCTGCAAGAGGGGATCGGCCTGCGTGCGATCGGTCAGCGTGATCCGCTGATCGAGTACCAGCGCGAAGGCTACGAGATGTTCCAGGCGATTCAGGGAGCCATCAAGGAAGACTTCATCCAGTACATGTTCCATGTCCAGGTCGTCCGTGAGCAGGCCCCCGAACAGGCTCAAGCCCAAAAACAGTCTCGACTTCGCTTCCTAAAGGAATCGACCGACAACGAGGAGAGGGCGGCGGTCGTTCAGACCGCGCACTCCGACAAGGTTCCTCGGAACGCACCGTGTCCGTGCGGTAGCGGCAAGAAGTACAAGAAGTGTCACGGCCTGACTGCGTGACCGCCTTTGAGGTAGTCCGCTAGGCTTGTGAGGCTTTAACCCATCCGAGACTGAGGCCGGGGCGCCCCCTGCGGTGTTCGTCCGGTCGAAAGGTTGCCCCGTGGGCCAAGTGCTCGTCGTAGAGGACGACGTGGTGGTGTGCCGCGTTCTGGAGCACGTCCTCGAACTGGAAGACCACGAGGCCATTGTCGTGCACGATGTGTCTGCCGCGAAGGATGTTCTCGCGACGCACGACGTGGATATCGTCTTGTTGGATCTGATGCTTCCCGGCGGCTACGGGCTGGAGCTGCTGACCTATTTGCGAAGAGAGGTCGGCATGTCGACGCCCGTGATCGTTCTCTCGGCCATCAAGCACGAGCAAAACGTTGTGGAGGCTCTCGAAGCCGGCGCAAACGACTACGTTTCGAAGCCGTTCAGCCCGACCGAGTTGCTGTCGCGAATTCGCAAGTGGGTGGAGGGACGTGAGGACTTGGCGCGGACGAGGTGACGCACTTTACGCCTCGTTAATCCTCGGGCTTTTCGTGCTCGAGACGGTTGTGCTGGCCGTGCTGTCTTGGGCGGCCTTGGTCGGTTCCGGTGGAGTGCTGCCGGATTCGGCTTTCCGCAACATCGTGATTGGAGCTGTTCTCGCCACCGGCCTTGCCGTCTTGCTGGCCACATCATTCGTGCTGCTCTACCACGTGCTTACCCAACGCCGCGCCGGTGTCGTCGGAGGGATCGGCGAGTGGGCATCACTGTGGGCGGGAGTTGTCTTCAGCGGCGCCGCGGCGCCGGAGGGACCGCTGCCGCGTGACGGTGTTGAGGCGCTGATCGCGATGCGAGAGGTTCTTCGCGGTGTTGACGGGACGCGGATTGACGAGCTGTTTCAAACGTATCGAATCCCCAGCATGGCGCTGGAGAGCGCGCGGGCCGGGTTCCGCCGCCGCCGGCTCCCCGGAGGGGGGCGGCAGGCTCTCGCAGGACGCCTTGACGGCCTTGAGGTCCTCGCCCGCGTGCGCGCGCCCGAGGCGTTCGAGCCCCTCATGGGGTTTCTCTCCGACGAGACTCCGTCGGTTCGTCGCGCGGCGCTGCAGGGTCTTGCGCGAACGATCGCCGCGATGCCGTCGAGTACGGTGCGCTCGCGCGCGACGGAACGGTTCTCGGCGGCTCTTCGGACCACCGATCTGCCGGCGGGTGTCTTGGAAGACGCCCTGATCCTGCTCGGGGACGTGGCGTCAAAGGTGGCCGGCGACCTGCTGCGGTCGCCGGATGCGTCTCGATCTCACGTCTTGGTTGCCTTGAGTGTGGTCGGCAAGATGGGTCTGCTGACTCTCTCCGACGACGCCGCCGCGCTCGTTGGGGATCCCCATTCCGACGTGCGCGCCTCGGCGATTCGCGCGCTGTGCAGGCTGGGATACCTCCCGCCGGGAAGCGAGCCGAGCATCATCGCCGCGCTTCGCGATGAGGTGGAATTCGTGCGTTCGCAGGCTGTGCGCGCGCTTGCGCTTGCGAGTGCGGAGGTCGCAGTGCCGAAGTTGCACTGTCTCCTCGCCGATCAATCGTGGTGGGTTCGCCGGTCCGCCGCGCAGACTCTGCTCCGCATGGGCGCGCGCGGAGGCGCTGCCCTGGAGGACGCCGCCCGGAGGAGCCCGGACAAGTATGCGCGACAAATGGCCGTGCAATCGCTCTTGGACGCGGGCAAGATCGATCCCGCCGAGGCTAGGCGAATGCGGGAGGCGGTGTGAGAACCGCTGAAGCCCTGGTCGTCGGTTTTCAGCAGTTCGTTCTTATTTACTTCGCGGTGCTGAACCTGACTTACGCGTTGTTCGTATACCTCGGGTTGCGGTCGGTGATCGTTGCCGCGCGCGGGATGTCTGAAATCGTCTTGCAGGATCTGTTGGAGCGCGGGGCGTACAAGCCGGTTTCGATTCTGGTTCCCTCCTACAACGAGGAGCAGAGCATCGTCTCCAGTGTGCGCGCGCTACTGGGCCTGCATCACCCGGAGTATGAAGTCGTCGTCATCGCCGACGGACCGACCGACGAGACGGTGACGCGTCTCA
The DNA here is from genome assembly GCA_041658565.1 of Actinomycetota bacterium. NCBI lineage: Bacteria > Bacillati > Actinomycetota > Actinomycetota bacterium. Next base: position 52,613 of record JBAZZY010000017.1, read on the forward strand.
TCGAGGCGTTTGCGCTCGTGGAGGTTCCAGAGGTCTACCGCGTCACGCTGCCGACGATGCCGGTGCACCGCGTTCTCCGGTCGGTGCGCCATCCAAACCTGATCGTGGCCGAGAAGGAGAACGGCGGCAAGGCCGACGCGCTTAACGTTGGGATCAACCTTGCGAGGTACCCCATTGTGTGCGCGGTCGACGCCGACTCGTTGCTGGACGCGCGCGCCCTGCTTCGCGCCTACCGGATCTTCTCCGAAGACGAGACCGTCGTGGCCGTCGGTGGAACGGTTCGCCCGCTGAACGGCGCGACTGTCCGCGACGGAGTCGTGACCAGTCTTCGGTTGCCGACGAAGTGGATCGAGCGATTCCAGACGCTTGAGTACGCGCGCGCCTTCTTCACCGGGCGCGCGGCGTGGAGTCAGTTCGGCGCATTGGTCATCATCTCGGGAGCCTTCGGATTGTTTCGCCGCGATGCAATCCTGGCCGTGGGCGGGTACAAGACATCCACCGTTGGCGAGGACATGGAACTCGTCGCACGGATCCACAGACACTTCCGCGAATCCGGTCGCCCTTATCGCATTGTCTTTGCGCCGGATCCCGTGTGCTGGACCGAGGTTCCGAGCGAGTTCTCCACCTTGCGCCGGCAACGGAATCGTTGGCATCGCGGTCTCTGGGAGACCCTGTGGACACACCGGCGTATGCTGCTAAACCCGCGCTACGGACGGGTGGGGATGGTCGGCATTCCTTACTTCTGGCTCTTCGAAGGCCTCGCCCCGGTGATTGAGGTTCTCGGGCTGATCAGCATCCCGGTGGGGTTTGCCCTGGGGCGGATCTCAATGCAGTTCGTCGTCTTGTTCTTCGTCTTCGCCGTGCTGTTCGGTGCACTGCTTTCTGAGCTTGCAGCCGGCATCGAGATGCTCTTGCTCGTGCGCTACCCGCGCGCGCGCGATCGCCTCACTCTGCTGCTGGCTGCCGTGGTGGAGTCCCTGGGGTACCGCCAAATCCTGGCGTTCGAGCGGTTCCTTGCGACGTTCCAGGTATGGAGAAAGCGCGGCCAGTGGGGCAAGATGCGCCGCGGCGCGATCGAGAACGAGCCGGCCGACTGAGCGGCGGAACGCCCTCATCTGGAGTTGTCTCCAGCCCTTGACAAGCGCGCGCGCGCGCGCCCTATTTTCGGTGTTGTTCTGTTTTGTCTGTCGTGTCAAACTGGACTTGTCCAAGGGGGATGGACAATGCGCCACTGCGAAACGGTCATTACGCAATGGCGTCGCTGGTTTGCGGAGCGCACGGAGTTGCCGGCGTGCTGAGGGAAGGAGAGAGCAATGAGCGCGCGACGAAGGAAGCTGGTTGGCGTTGTTGTCGGCACGATCATCGTCGCAGCAGGACTGACGGCCGGAACGTTGGTTGCCGTCTCGGCGGATGAGGCCCCACCTCCTTTCAACCCCGCGACGCTGCCCCCCTGTCCGACCGAAACGGCGTCACCGGGCAGATCGGTCGCGCCGCCGCCACCCAACGGTGGACCGGAACGCGACGACTGCATGGGCTCAGCAGACTTCACCCAGGCACCGGCCGGATTCCCCAGGTCACATCCGATCGATCTGAGCGAACTCTCCACCTCGGGAACGACAGACGACAAGTAGAGAGCAATGAGGGCGCGACGAAGGAAGCTGGTCGGTGTTGTTGTCGGCACGATCATCGTCGCAGCAGGACTGACGGCCGGAACGTTGGTTGCCGTCTCGGCGGATGAGGCTCCACCTCCTTTCAACCCCGCGACGCTGCCCCCCTGTCCAACCGAGACGGCGTCACCGGGCAGA
>JBAZZY010000018.1 GCA_041658565.1 Actinomycetota bacterium
GATGAACCTGCTCATCCGGAAGCAAGAACCGACCGAGGATTTCTTCCATCACGAGGATGTGTTGGAAGACGTACTCGTACCGCGTTGCACGGGGATGGCCTGGGGTCTTCACCGTGAGGTATCCGGCTTTGCGGTATGTGTGCCCGCCCTTCCAATTTCCGTTGAGTGCACCACGACGTGACGTGCAGCGATTGCATGCTCGGGACTTCACCATCTTGATGTTTCCGCAAGGGCAGCGGTCCTTCGATCGGCACGCGGGGCATCGGAGATGCCTGCTCGAAGGGGCGAAGGATCGCTGACATTGCCGGCGCGTACGCATGGTCGCATCAAAGCATGAGGGCATGACACTCACTACGGACAGTATTTGCCTCCACGACGGAATGCGCTCTTATCGCCGCACGCGAAGCCCTGGGGCAGTCCCAAATGGCTCGACGAAAGAACTCGCGGACCCGGGCGCCCATGAGCAGGCGATTGAAGTTCGAGCCTCCGAAGCATCGGAAGGCCTATCCCACGCACTGCCCCGTCTGCGGCGGGCTGATCGAGCCCCAGGACGTTGATCTAACCGAGCCTGCGCCGGACGGGAGCATTCGAATCATCAGGGGGGTGCCGGCCGGGGTCTGCTCCTCTTGCCACGAAATGTTCCTGCGGCCGGAAGTGAGCAGAAGACTCGAAGAAATCCTCGATGTCGCTCCGACCCAAAGTGTCGAAGTTCCCCTCTGGGACTGGCCTGAGGTCCATGAGCGAATCGGCTTCAAGGCGATCCGGTCGCCGGGATAGAAGCGCCGGGATAGAAGCGAATAGCGCTTCGATGCCGGCCCGGGTCGCGGGTGTTCATCGGCGCTGCGCCGGGAACGGGTGGAGTTTCACGCGGTCGACACCCGGGTCGGTGTGCGGGCCGGGTAGCTTCTCGTACCTCGATTTGTCGGCCATCGTGGAACTCGCGATCCGCGAACCGGAGTCTGCGGCTCTTCGACGGTACCTGCGTGGCCGACGCCCCCTCGTTTCAAGCGCATTGGCGCACGGAAGTCGCGCGCGCCCTCCTGCCGTTCGGTCGAGAGGCCATCGAGCGTGGTCGCGATGTCCTCGCTCGAATCGATCTTGTGCGGTTGAACGACCGCGTGCTGGTCGCTGCAGGCAAGCTCCTCCCCGCCGATCTCCGGTCGTTCGACGCCATCCATGTGGCTACCGCGCAGGAACTGGGAAGCGACTTGGCGCGAGTCGTGACTTACGACGACAGGATGGCGGCTGCGGCCCGGGCGCTGGGGTTCATCGTGTCTGCGCCGGACTGACTCAGCCACGCGGGTTCCCGGGTTCGGCAGGCGGCTCGACCCCCTCGGCGCGACAGCGCCTTGGTCGCCACCCTCAACGCGTTCTGCTAGATCGAAGCGAGGATGGTGCGATTCGTCGCGGAACCCGCGCCGCAGTATCTGAAGGGAATAGTGACAAAACGGAACCCTAGGGTTGACACCCTAGGGTCGTGGTGTGATCCTTTGCGTGAGCTAGGCATGTTCGTCGGCGGCGTCCAAGGAGTGAGAAGCCGAAAGACGCAGCGTGACGACGGTCTCGGCTCAATAGACCCTGACGCCTATGGGTGAAGCTGGGCAATTCGGAACATCCCGAATTGCTCGGCTTGATTTTGTCCGGTACCCGGAGTATCAATTCGGTCGAGTTTGTGAAATGTTTCACAGACTCGACTGAAGTGGGCGGAATACCGGACTTCGCTCTCTCGCCCGAGCGAGTTCCGGGGCGGACGCACAGCATGTGCGCCCGCGCGGCGGGGAAGTTCCCCGGCCTACCGGACGGGCGAGTAGGGGGTAGTTGAATGAAGCAAGTGAAGCGCACAGCGTTGATCGCTCTGGCCGCTCTGGTCGGAGCTATTGCGCTCGTGCCGACGTTCGCCGGAGCCACGGGGGAGCCGGCAACCGCACGCGAGCGCATGCGCGCGGAAGGCACGGAGCCTGGCGTCTTTGAGGGCGAAATCACGCATTCCATGAAGGTCAAGGATGCTAATGGCAACGTGATTGGGACGCGGGACATGGTTCAGGCGGATGCTCCTCCGGGGGCGGACTGCCAGGCGGCATGCCACTCTGGGAACATCGAGATCTGGAGAACCACGAACGCCAATTCCCCCGGATTCACCAACGCATTTGGGGTCACCCCGGTGTACACGGGCAGTATCTATCCCTTTAAGGCTCTCAGTGCTCTCGAGCCCGGTCTCCTTGGACCCAACAAGCACAAGGAGATCTTCGACACCAAGGGCTGCTTCGGGTGCCACAGCAAGCAGGCTGCGGTGGACCGCGGTCTCGAGGAGATCACGGGCTGCAAGGACTGTCACGAGTTCGCATTGACGGCCCCGGGTAACCTCCACACGACGCATGCGACGTTGATGAACGCTGAGATCCCGCTTGGGGACGCTGCGCAGGCTCCCGGCACGACGGCGTGTGTCTACTGCCACGGCGACCTCGAGGGATCTGCCGGCAACGCATCGTGCTGGAACTGCCACGAGTCAGGTCACTACAACAAGGCTGTCTACTGGGCGCCCACAGCGCTTCCTGCTCCGTAACTAGAGCCGACGAGAGAAGACATCCAAGACGAAGCGCCCTTCGGGGCGCTTCGTTCTTTTTGGGCGAGCCTGATCGATTCGTCGGCTGGGGGCCGCTGACGCCGGACATATCTCCCATTCGCGCTGACGGATTGCCTAGGCGAGGTGGCTTTTGCTAAGAGTGGGGTGTTTTCTGGTATTCGCCGGAGCGACTTCGTGAAGGAGATCACGAGGTCCGAAACGAACCAGTAACCAGGCAATGCAGCGCCGACGCGTGGAGCACCAGATGGTGAAGAGGAAGATGAGGACCAGGTTTGCGGCTCTGGCTGCCGTCGTTGCCGGTCTCGCCGGCCTCACCGTTCCCGTTTCCGGCAGCGCGGCCGACACGCCGACCTACGTTGGCTCCGGTTTCTGCGCGATGTGCCACCAGGACATCTACTACACGCAGAGCGCGACTCCTCACGCGCGGATGCTCACGTCGGCTCGGCTGGCCAAGCTCCGCGGACTGCCTCTTCCCGAGGGCTACACCTGGGATGACATCTACCTGGTCCTCGGGGGCCGCAATCGGATCCGGTACGTCGGACAGGACGGCAACTTCGTAACCAAGACCGGGCCTAACCGAGACCAACTTGCGAACAACGAGTACCTGGTGTCGAGCAAGACCTGGGTCACCGGGATGACGGACGAGGTCGTCCCTTACGACTGCGGCTCCTGTCACACCTCGGGATACTCGGAAACCGGGAACCAGGGGGGCAAGCCCGGAATCGTCGGATCGTGGGTCGAGAACGGGGTCGTGTGTGAGACGTGCCATGGGCCCGGGAGCGCCCACGCGACCACGAAGGACCCATCCAAGATCGTCAAGGACACGTCGGCGGCGGCCTGTGGAAGGTGTCACAGCGTGGCTCCGCTGGACCAGATCCCTGCTGAGGGCGGATTCGTTCGGACGGGTGCTCAACTCAATGAGATTTCGAAAAGCCCGCACGCCTGGGCAGAGTGCGTCCAGTGCCACAGCCCCCACGACAAGACTCCGGCCCCCGTTTGCGGGGACTGCCATGGGAAGGTCGCGGAGTCGTTCGAGGGGAGCCTGTTGGCCTCGACGGGCATGAACTGCGTCGGGTGTCACATGCCGAAGGTCGCCAAGAGCGCGCGCCAGTTCAACGCGAACTTCGCCGACTCGCGCGCGCACATCTTCCGCATCAACACCGATCCTGCCGCTCCGCAGCTCACGGTGGACGGCAAGTACGTCGAGCCATACTTGGGGTTGGCTTGGGCGTGCCTCGGGTGCCACGAAGACAAGAACGCATCGTGGGCCGCAGGTGTTGCTGTCGGCATCCACGGTGACTCGGACGCGGACGGACTGACCGGCGGTGATGAAGCCGTTCTGGGGACCGATCCGCAGGACCCCGATACAGACGGGGACTTGGCTTCCGACGGCGCTGAGTGGCAGGGAGGTAGTGACCCGCTCAATCCCTTCAGCGTGCCCACTCCGGCCGGCGTCGTCGTTGTGCCGACAAATCCGCCGTTCCACGAAGTCCCGGTGCTCGACGACCAGAAGCCGATCCAGTAGCTGCGGTTTCGCGTCGGTCGAAGCAGTCGCAGGCGAACTCGGGAATTGACTCGCCTCCACCCGCCGTGTATCAGTCACGGTAGGATTGTGAATGAATTCACGAATTCGACTTGGGTGGGCGGAATCGCTCTTAAGCGGCAGTTAGGAAGCAAGAACATTGGTGCGTTTTGTGTCAATGTCTGTCGGAGCGGAACTTGTCGCACTAGGGTCTTCTGACAATTGGATGACATCGCACTGGGCGAAGGAGCTCCGAAGTTGCACGTCTCGATGAGCGACGCCCCGGTACGACGTCGGAGATGAGGGTCCGACCGATGTCCGTCACGAAGGGGAGAACTCGCCGCAATCTGGCGGGCGCTGCGTTGCTGTGTTTCGTCGGCGCGAGCGCCTACCTGGCGGGCGCCGCGGGAACGTCGGGGAGCGATGGTGGCACCGGTGGCGGCGCACCGATCCAAGGTGAACACCCGGGACCTTCGTTCTTCGGGTGTCCGGAGTGTCACAGTGATCTTGATCGCGTCTTCGACCAGAACCGGGCAGACGGTCTGCGCTTCCGTCATGAAGTTCACTTCAGCAAGGGCGAGGCGGATTGCGGTATGTGCCATCCAGCGCAAACGCATGCTCCGGAGGCGATCCGCAAGCCGACCATGGTGCGGTGTTTCATGTGCCATGGTTCCTCGAAGCGGGCGAAGGCCCCGGGGTCGTGTGGCACATGTCATCCGACCGGATTCAATCTGTCTCCCGACTCGCATCTCGCATCTCGCTGGGCGGGTCGGGGGCACGGACGTGCCGGAGTCGAGCGGACGACATGCCTTGTCTGTCACGAGGCGCGGTCGTGTGATCGGTGCCACGGTGTGTCGATGCCCCATCCGGCAGGGTGGGCGAAGTTCCCGCACGTCGATTCCTTCTTCGACCGCGGCGCTGAGTTGTGCGCTCGCTGCCATCCACGGCGCGCGGCCTCTCCCGATTTCTGCGACAGATGTCACCACCCGGCCGCGTCACCCAAGGCGGCATGGATCGCGTCGCATCCCGTTGTCGTTAGGTCCAAGGGTGCTGCCGATTGCTTCGGGTGTCACGATCCGGAAACGTGTGCGGGGTGCCACGCGCGCGGAGAGGACCGCAACACTTTCGATGGCGATCGCGCGGCCGCCATTCGGCGCCAGAAGGGTGGATCCGCCTGATGCGGATCCGGAGTCTGTTGCGGGTAGGCGGTCATCGCCGTCGTCGCGTATTGATGCTGGCCTCAGGGTTGTTCGTCGTCGGCCTCTTCGCGTTGTCCGGCTGGACTCGGCTGGTCGGGGGGTCCTCGTTCTGCACGAAGTGCCACGAAATGGAGCCGGCTGCGCTAACGGCGGGGAGATCCACTCACGCCGATGTGCCCTGCATCGCGTGCCATGAGGGATCGGGGCTCTTGGGTGCGTTGGCCTACGCACCGAGTCTCGCGCGCGAGTCTCTCCACAAGCTCGTCGGGTTCGGCGCGGGAGGAGTACTGAAAGCTAAGCCGTGTTCCGGATGCCACCGGTCGACGACGTCGTCCGGTGTGCTCGCGGCGAAGGGTGGGCATCCCGGCTCGAAATCGGACTGCAAGTCCTGTCACGGTCAGGTGGCGCATCTTGTCGCTGCTCCTGCGACCGCGTCGACTCCGACCGCGAAGCCGCATCCGACCGGCTGGGTCGGGCGCCACGGGGCTGCGGCGACGCAGCGGGGCGTAGGCAAGTGCGCCACATGCCATCCGCCGGTGCTTTGCAAGAGCTGTCACGGCACTGAAATCCCGCACAAGTCCGACTGGCTCAAGAAGCACGTTCGCGATGAGCGTACGGGTCGAGCGTGTTTTACGTGCCACGTGTCCCAGGACTGCGAGTCCTGTCATGCCCGACACGGCATTCATCCAGAGCAGGGCCTGTACCGGTGAGGGTCTGAGGTGAATAAGCGACGAGGATTGATGGGGTTGATGCTCGGCATTGGGGCGCTGCTGGTCGCCGAGGGCGTGCTCGTGACTGCGGTTCTCGTGTCGCCGAGCGCGCGCGTCACCGTTTCCGCGAAGCTCGCCGGCGTGACGGAGGTGCTGGCCGGCTCGGACGATGCTCCCGGACTTACGAGCCGGGTTTCCGGAGGCGCGAGCAACTTCTACCGGACGTGGGCTCAGCCTCTGTGGTCGGCTCCTGCGCTGCCCAAGGCGGGGTCGGGATTTAGCAAGTGCGTTTCCTGTCACAAGGATTACGCTTCGCCGGAGCGCGCGCCGATGGTGCGCATGGACCATCCGCGTCACGCACAGGCCGGTGTCGACTGCGCGACGTGCCACACGTCAGTGGACCATCCTGATCCGGGGATTCCGGAGGAGAAGGTCTGTGCCGGCTGTCACGACGAAACGAAGTCGATCAAGAGCTGCGGCTTCTGCCATGCACCGGGCTCACTCCCGCATTTCTACTTGTTGGGCATCCCGCGCGACGGCGCCGTGGACTGCGCTACGTGCCACCGCCCGGGAGAGATTGCGAAGGGCTCGGGGCGCTCGCGATTGAACGCGCCGGCGTTTACCGGCAAGAACCGGGCACTGTGTTCCAAGTGTCACGAGAAGGCGGTTTGCGAGAAGTGCCACAGCGAGAAGCACCCTGCAAACTGGCTTGCGAATCACGGCGACGGCGATTCGGCGCCGTGCCTAAGATGTCACCGCTACGAGTGGTGCACGGAGCGTTGCCACAATCGCCCCGCCTTCCCGCGAAGCATTAGTTCGGCGAGGTTCTCTGGAGGATCTCAATGAAGCCGATTCGGGTTGCGGTCCTCCTCGTCGCAGTCGCCGGTGTGGTGTTGGCGCTTGGGTACGCCGGCCATGAGCGCAACGGGCGAGACTCGGATCGGGTCATTGCTCGCGTCGACGGCGTCGAGATCCGCCAATCTCAGGCGACCTCCCGATTCGAGGGGATTCGCCAGACGCACGGCGCGACTTTGGAGCTAAATGCGGAGTGGCGGGCAAAGGTCCTTCGCACGCTGATAGAGGACGTGGTCACCGAACGGGCGGCGGCAGAGATGGGGATCGCGCCCGAATCCAAGGATATTCTCAAACATCTTGACGAGTTCAAGGGGAGGTTCTCTTCCGGTGCCGAGTACGAGCGCTGGCTGAAGGATGCCGGTCTGGACGAGCAGGAACTGCTGCGGCGAATGCGCTTGCAGACGCTCACCGCTCTGGTCTATGAAGAGGTGACGGACGACGTGCGGGTCACCGACGACGCGATCGAGAAGTACTACTCGTCTCATCTGGATGACTTCCCCGGGGAGGACGGTTCGAGGCCCTTGCTGGAGGTTAGGTCTAGCATTGAGGAGATCTTGCTTAAGCAGGCCAAGGACGACGAGTTTGAGGCGTGGCTTGATTTGCGCAGGGGCGCGGCGAGGGTGACGATTCTCGATCTCGCATGGAAGGAAGAGTCGTGATAGCGACTCCCGAGGCCGCCCTGAGGCGTCAACTGGTCGCTGTGACTGCGCTGACTGTGATCGTGGTGCTCCTCGGCGCCGCCGTCCTCGCGGTGCGATTGCGTCCCGCGCCCGAGTCTTCGACGGCGGTCGGCGCGGCCATTCGGCGCTGGGAGCGCTTGGTCGACGCGAATCCGGCAGACGAGCAAGCTCGAGTTGGCCTTGGACTGGCGCTGTTTAGAGTCGGAAACAAAGACGAGGCCCGGCGCGCGTTCGAGGCGGCACTGAAGATCAACCCGAAGAGTTGGATAGCCTTGTACCAGTTGGGTTTGATGGTGACCTCCAGTGACGAGGATCAGGCCGTGCGCCTGTTCGCCGAAGCCGCAAAGGAGGCGCCGCGCGGCAGCCGCGCGGGCGCGTTCCTTGCGTTGGGTGACGTGCTGTTTCGTCGGAGCGACTTCAAAGGCGCGCGCAAGGCCTACGAAGGAGCCGTGTCCGACCTCCCCTTCCTCGCGGACGCCCACGCGGGATTGGCGCGCACGCTTGAGGCGCTTGGGGATTCCGTCGGGGCCCTCGCCGAGTACAAGCGGGCCGCCAAGGTCAACCCAGTCGATGAGGAACTGCGCCGAGCCATCGATCGGCTCAGGGCGGACTCTCAGTCAGCACAATAGAACCTGAAGGAGCGCACATGGAACCTACGGACTATCCGGCGCCGGTCGAGGCCTCCGAGGATGCGCTCGGAGGTATGAGCGCGCCCTCTGAGCCGATTGATCGCACGACGCGTAGGTTCCTCAAGGTAATGCTCGGCGTGCTCACGGCTGCGGCCGTCGGGCTTGTGATTCTTCTCTCGATCATGCTGCGACCCGATTCCGGCCCGAGCGTTGTTTCGCCAAGACTTGTCGGCAAGAGCCCGCTGGATGTGGTTAAGGTTATCTTCACCACAGGCAAGGACGGGCCGCTCAAGACGCCGTTGGGTGTCGCGTTTGATGCGGACGGCGGGATCTGGATTGCCGATACCGGCAACTCTCGCGTTGCGGTCTTCACGGCTTCCGGCAAATTCGTTGCGTTGGTCGGAGATCAAGATGGTCCCGGGAAGCTGTACGCGCCGTACGGTCTTACTGTTGACTCGGCGAACGACCGAGCGTATGTGGCCGACTACACGGCCGGGGCCGTTCGCGTTTACACAACGTCCGGGCGCTACGTCGAGAGCATTCCTTCGTCAGAGCAGAGTCTCGACGTCTTTGGGCCGAACGGATTTACTCCATTCGAAGTCAAAGTAGTCGGTAACAAGATCGTAGTTGCCAGCAACGACGGGCTGTACTTCTTCTCGCGCAGAGGAGTGGTGACCGCGCGGTGGGGCGGAGCCTCGCGCGGATCGGCACCCGGTTCATTCAACTTCCCGGACGCGTTCGATTACGACCCGGCGCTCAAGCGGTACTACGTGGCGGACACGTTGAACCGGCGAGTCAAGGCGCTGGACGCGGACGGCAAGGTTCTGTGGACCTCCGGTCGGCCGGATGCGGCGGGGAAGATCGTCGGGTTCTGGCAGTTGCCGCGGGGGATCACGGTTGGGGCGGAGGGGAATCTGTTTGTTGTGGATACCTTCCGCTTCGACGAAACCGGGGTGGGCGCGGGATTCTTCGTGGTGTTGTCGAAGGACGGGAAGCTGTTGTCGGAGTTCGGCCGGGTCGGAACCGAGGATGACGCGTTTAGTTTTCCCGAGAAGATCGCGGTTGGAAGTGCAGGCGTGATGGCGGTCGCGGACCGGGAAAACCACCGCGTTGTTCTGTTTACGGTCAAGACGCTGCCTGTTCCTACCGAAAGGGAAAGAAGCTCCTACGATTCGCCGAGGGATTAGCGGCGTTTGTGCAGGTGCTTTGCCGAAAGTTAAGAACCGTGGTGCTTGCGGTTCCCGGCTTATGGTTAGAAGATGATTGTGATTGACTTCACAATGTTGATCGTTTCGGTGGGGTTCAAGGTGAGGCAGTGAGGTGCGAGCAATGCAGAATCACAGCAAAGTAGCTTCGACGATAGGCCTTCGGACGGTGATGCTGATCGCCGTGGTTGGGGCGATCCTCGCGCCTGCCGCATCGGCTTGGGCGGCCACCGGCGACGGCCCGACGCCCCCGGCAATCGGGGACCCGGCACAAGGCACCGGTTCGGTTTCTCCGCACGGCGGCTACGGATCCAGCAGCAACTTCTGCCTGCAGTGCCACAGCGTGCACAATGCGGGTGGCGATGGTTACGCGCTTCTTTGGAAGTCGAGTGTTCAGGACACCTGCAATACCTGTCACGCAGTTTTCGGGACTTCCCCAACGGGAACCAAGACCGGACTGCTCGGCACTGGAACCATGGGCACAGCCTCTACAAGGTCCGCGTATACGGTGACTGGGGCCTCGAAGAAGTCCGAGCACACGGGGACCTCGGTCGACGGCAACACGATCACGGAAGCAAGCTGGACCTACAGCGGCTACCCGGGCACGACGAACTCCTCGACGGCGATGGATGGCGGCCTGAACTGCGCCTCCTGTCACACGCCGCACGCGGATCGTGGTCTGGCAGTCAACACCAAGAAGCTCCGCAGCACGGACTCCACCCATGTGGGGACCACAGCGGCGGTCCGCGATTGGGCGGAGGGTACCGGGTTCTGGTTCATGCCTCTGACCGGCAGCTCTCCGCTGTATCGCTACTTGCACCATGACACCGAGGATGCCGCGGGAGTGTGGCAGGTCTGCACCGCGACGAGCCCTGCGCCTTTGACCGGCCTCGACACTGGGTGCGTGTACGCTCAGGCCAAGGACACCAAGAACCAAGTCGTTTCACTGTATGGGTACAAGCTCCTGTCGATGTACCCGAACCACACCTACTCCACTCCGGTGAGCTACAAGACGGACTACCGTGACCGCGACCAGCCCAACTGGTGTGGGGCGTGCCACACGTCCCGCGTGGACACCGCTTTTGGCGGGACGACCCACAACCACCCGACTGGGTGCCGCTATTGCCACGGAAACCCGGCGAACGCCACTTCGAGTGACTTCCCGCACACGTCCACGAATGAGTCGTTCCTTGTGAACTACCCGGACCTACTGTGCACGAGTTCTTGCCACTCGAGCAGCAAGTCGCTTCCGTAGCGATCAACGACGGAACGGGAGGGCCCTTGGAGGTCCTTCCGTTCTGTCGCGTCCCGGGTCGTTTTGTGAATGCATACGCTACGATCGGCAGGTGTGTTGACCAGATCTAGATTCCGGCCGCGAAGATCGGGCCGTTTGGGCGCGGGCGCGCGCGCGTTGAAGTTCGCTGCCGTTGCTGTGGCGATCTTGGGATTTGTTGGAGCGCAAGGCGTCGACGTAATCACGGGCAGACCGTTCTCGCCGTTCTCGCCGGCCACGCTGGCCGTCGGCGCCCCAGGAGGGCCGGATCCGCACGGCACTTACTCGGCCGACAGCGTTCTGTGCGACAGTTGCCACAAGGTTCACAAGGCGGCGGGCGGCACGTTGTTCCAACAGGCGACAGAACGCGAGACGTGTTACGCGTGTCATGACGCTACCGGCGGCGCGGCAAACGTCAAGGCGGAGTTCGGGGAGACCGTCATCGGCTCATCCACGAAGACGTCGTTCCATCCTCTTCCGGACGGCCGCGGCGGAGTCCAGCTTGTTTGCGGAGACTGCCACACGCCGCATCGGGCGCGCGCGGAGTACCCCGGGCTCCTCCGGGTCTCCATCGGCGGAGTGCAGGAGTATTCGAGTGCTGCGACTCCGATGGGCAACCAGTATTGCTACGCGTGCCACGGGGACGCATCCTCATACGCCGCTCCCTTCGGCGACCATTCCGGCTTCGATGCGAGCATCCACAACACCAGCGCGGGTGTTCCCGGTCCGGCCTCCGGGAGCGGGATCAAGTGCCTCGCGTGTCACGCATCGCACGGTTCGGACTACCGCAGGTTGACATCCGCGGACGGAGAGCAGCTTTGCTTCACTTGCCACACGCAGGCTTCACCCAAGACATCCGGCGGCAGCAATCCGTTCAACGCGTTTGCGACGGCGAACGACTACGCCACATCGGATGGGGACGGGGTCAGGATCTTCGCGCACCCGGTGGCCGCGTCTGCGCAGGCTGCCGGGTCTCGCGTCGTTGAATGCGATTCATGTCACAACTCGCATTTCCTCGATGACGTGTCTGACTACGCCGCCGGGAAGAGCAAGATCAATGATCCCACCAACGTCTCGTTGCGACGCCTGTCGTCGTGGGATTCCGCGTCCTACGGAATGAACCGGTCGGCGTCCCCGGGTACCGCGCAGGACATCTCGAAGTTCTGCACGCAGTGCCACGAGGCCCCGGCGACCACGCAGCCGATCACCCAAGGTGCGAACGTGCCGTTCACGGTGAAGATGGTGAACGATTCCTCAACCGACGCTGGGGGTCTTGCGCACGATAAGTTCTCCGCCACCCAGTACTTCACAGGCGGTACTTCGCTTCACGGCAACTCGGGCGGACTCGCATGCACAGCGTGCCACGACTTCCACGGCTCCTCGAACGCGTACATGCTCAGGGAGAGCGTCGTGAGCGTTGGAACTCAAGGGGTTGCCGGCGGGAACGTCACCAGCGTGACCGGGTTCCAGGCGCCGTTCACCTACGACTCCCAGTGGACGGGGAAGTTCAAGGCGTTTTGTTCGGGTTGCCACGTAACCGAGCACGAGGATAGGGGCGCGACCTGCATCACGTGTCACTACCACGGGAGTTCTGAACTTTAAGTCCGCCGCCGCGGCGCGCGCGCCGCGGGAGTGGCCGCGCGATGTTGATGCCACGCGAGGGTGCAAAGGCCATTCCGTTTGACCGAGCGCCGGTCGGGGCATATTCTCACTATATTGACAGGGTAAACCTGGCTTTGGTTCCAAGCGCTGACCGGGAGGCTCGGGAATGGCCGTACATCGCAGGGGTTCGCAGCCGGGATCGCCCCCGGCGGGCGGGTTCGACGACGCAGCTGAAGTGGAGAAGTTCTCGACCCAGGTACGGGCTTATCGCGAGCAGCGTATGGATCCCGAGCAATTCCGCCGCGCCCGGCTTTGGAACGGCATCTACGGTCAGCGAGGGCTGATCGACGTCCAGATGGTTCGGGCCAAGATCCCGCAGGGCGTGCTGCGGGCAGAGCACTTGGACGCGCTGGCGGACATCGCCGAGCGCTACTCGCGTGGGTACGGGCACGTGACGACGCGACAGAACATCCAGTTCCACGATGTTGCGTTGGAGAATCTGCCAGTCGTCGTGCGCATGATCTCGTCGGTCGGGTTGACGACCAGGGAGGCTTGTGGGGACACCGTCCGCAACGTCGTGTCGTGCCCTCTCGCGGGAGTGTGCCCGAATGAAGCCTTTGACGTCACGCGTACGGGTGAGGAGATCACAAGGCATTTCCTGCGTAGCCCTCTCGGGCAAGACCTGCCACGGAAGTTCAAGGTGGCGCTGTCGGGCTGCGGCGTGGATTGCGGACAGGCGGCCATCAACGACGTCGGGTTGCTCGCGGCCGCGCGCCCGGGAGCAGATGGAGACGTCGAACTGGGTTACCGGGTCGTCGTCGGTGGAGGTCTTGGGGCCGACCCTCACGGCGCGCTGATTCTCGAGGACTTCGTTGCGCTGGATGACGTGCTCGTGACTGTCGAATCCGTGCTGCGGGTGTACGAGCGGTTCTTCGACCAGTTCGGCGACCGGTCCAAGCGAACTCACGCGCGCATGAAGTTCCTCGTGCAGCGGATGGGGATCGACGCGTTTCGCGCCGCCGTGCGGGAAGAACGGGAGCGCTTGGGCTGCGCAGCGGGGACGGACCGAGGCCGCGTCGCGACCCAGGAGGCTGAATGCGCGCGCCAGGAGGCGGAGCGCGCGCGCCAGGCGGCGGCACTTCCGTCCGGCGTTTCGGCGGGATCGCCGTCGGAGTCGCTTGAATCGCCTAAGGACCCAGGGTTCGCGCGGTGGCGCTCGCTCAACGTTCTTGCACAGAAGCAGCCGGATCGATTCGCCGCGTGGGTCAATCTCCCGCTCGGCGATATCACGGCGAGTCAGTTGCGCGCGCTCGCTGTGTTCGCGCGCGACACCGGTGCAGAACTCCGAACCACGATTCGACAGAACCTCGTGGCACGAGATCTGGATGAGTTCGCCGTCGCGACGCTATGGCAGACTCTGGCGGCCGCGGGTTTGGCCGAGGCGCACCATCACGCTGCAGGAGATGTTGTGTCGTGCCCCGGCGCCGACACCTGCTCCCTTGCTTTCACGGCCTCGCGCGGCCTCGCGACTGCGATTCGCGACGCATTGCGCGCGGCAGGTCTTGCCGAGGTGCAGGGTGTGCACATCAACATCAGCGGGTGCCAGAACTCGTGCAGCCAACATCTGACCGGTGATATCGGGCTCATGGGGTTTGCCCGGCGCGACGACGAAGGCAATGAGGCTCCCGCGTATCGTGTCTTGGTCGGCGCGCGCGTGCAGGACGGCTCGGCGACTTTCGGTCACTACGCGGTGAAGGTTGCCGCGCGCCGCGGACCGGAGGCGGTCGTTCGACTGGTCTCGCGCTTCGCGTCTGAGCGAATCGAGGGCGAGTCTTTCGCGGACTGGGTTCGCCGGATCGGGACCGAGGACGTCGAAAGCAGTCTCGCGGATCTGGATCCGCTCCCTCCCAAGCGAGAGGCGCCGGAGTTCTATCAGGATTGGGGAGCCGAGGCTCCGTTCCAGGTCACGCTTGGACGGGGGGAGTGCGCCTCCTAGAAGTCGGGCGCGCGCCCACTCAACGTGAGGCTGGGTTCCGGCTGAGGATGAGCAGGACTTCAGCGTGGGCGTTGTCGCAGTAGACGCTTCGAGCGCGGAACTGGCCGAATCGACCGTCGCCTTGAGTGAACGGAGCTTCGGCTTCCGCAGCCTCTCGATCGCCGGCACCGAGTTGCCACCCCTTCGGCGGCCATTCCAACAGGACAAAACGGACGAAGTCGTCGAGAGAGACGGCGACGGTGAGCATTGCCCGATGGATCGAATCTGATGGGCGGATGATCTCGTTGACGTAGGTTCCCGGGGGGAGCGGAAGATCGTCCGGCAGCCAGTCGGGGGCAGGAACGGCCCGAGGCAGGCGCGCGCAGATCGGGGTGTCCTGCGAGGGGGTGCCGCCCTGATCGATCAGGATGCCGACGGTGCCGCTTGCCGCGAGCGCGGCTACGGCGACCAGAACGCGGGTTCGTCGATGCACTGGGCCGGATAGTGCCGGGTCGGCGGCTCGGATGCAACAGAGTTATGGACAAAGCTCCTGATTCGTGTGACCGGATCGGGCAGGGACTCGTACAATCATGGGCGAACTACAAGGGAGCCGTTACCACGGCCGGTTTGTCTCATCGGTGCCCAACCTGGAGGCTGTTCGTGATGCAGAACCATCATGCAACCTCAGGCCGGGCGGCACGTGCCGGAGCGCTCATTGCTGCTCTGTTGGCCGTCGTCGCTCCGCTTGTTGCTCCCGTATCCAGCCATGCCGAGTTTGAGTTCGTGTCGGGAGGGAAGCTGTCCGGAAGCGGGGGCGCAACAGAACCGGGGATCGATATTGCGCCGGACGGCCGGACGATCTTCGTCAACGGCATCAACGGGATCCCGTCGCATAGCTTGTTGTGGCGATCCGACGACGGCGGTTCGTCGTTCAAGAAGCTCACTTTCCCGCTTCCCTACAGCCGGTTCCCCGGGGGCGGGGACGCCGACGTCGTGGTCGGAGAGGACGGGCACGTTTACTTCCTCGACCTGTGGGCCGGATCCAACAGCATCGCGTATTCGCCCGACCTCGGTGAGAACTGGACCCAAGGGACACCGTTCACAACGTTGCCGCTGTCGGATCGCCAGTGGATCTCGCTTGGCGAGCGAAACCCGGAGACAGGGCTGGACACGGTCTACGTCGCATACCACTTCATTCAACCTCCGCAGTCGCTGATGCTTTCGCGTTCGGACGATTCCGGCCTGACCTGGACGTGGCACGTCGGTGTCCCCGGCTTGGTCGGGACCGGCGCGCTGCCCGGCCAGATTGTCTCGGACGGGAAGTGGGTGGCATTCAACTACGTCAACGGTCGCAACATGTACATCGCGATGTCGGCGGATGCCGGCGTGACCTGGACGAAGAAACAGGTGAGTTGGATTCCGACGGTGTACGAGGGAAGCCTGACCGCGGTCGCTCAGGATCCGATGAACAAGGATGACCTGTATATCGCTTGGATCGACGATCAGGACTTCTCGGTTCGCGTCGGTCGCTCCTACAACCGGGGCCAGGACTGGGAGTGGGGAGAGAAGGTCTCCGGTCCCGAAGACAGCGAGGACGGGATGAGTAACATCTTCCCGTGGATCGCCGCGCGCGACGGGAAGGTCTCGGTAGCGTGGTACGGGGCCGACGAGCCTGGGGACCCGAACAACGTCTCGCCCGCGACCGAATGGCGGGTTCGATACGCAGAGAGCACCGACCGCGGTGCTACGTTCGGTGCACCCGTTGACGCCACCGGCGTGGTGAAGCGGGGATTCATTTGCACGCAGGGCCTGAGTTGCAATGCCGGGCGCGAGTTGGGTGACTTCCTGCAGATCGCGCTCGACGGAGACAGCAACGCGATGATCTCGTACGTCGACGTGGTGGATCGCAAGCTCGCCAAGGTCGTTCGTCAGCGGCCCCTTTAGCGGTAGCGAGAACTCCCAAGAAGCCGACCCGTTTGCGGGTCGGCTTCTTGGCTACCACGGGAGTTCAATGCCGCGCTCGCGCGCGCGCTCACGCCAGTCGTCGGGGAGGTTCTTGCTGAAGTGCTCCATCGCGACCGTGACGAAGAGTCCGGAGCCTTCCGCCACGATGGTTCCATTCGCGTCGCGCATTTCGATCGACGTGAAGATCTTGCGCCCATCGCGATGGTCGAACCACCCGCGGAGCGAGTATTCGGTGTGGACGAGAACGGGCCTTCGGTAGTTGACCTCGAGCTTGGCCGTAACGCCGGGTTCCTCGATGACGTACAGCAGGAACCCGAGGCAGTCATCCAGCGCCGTTGCTACGGCGCCGCCGTGGGCGAACCCCGGGGCTCCGGAGTGGTGATCGCTGAACGTCACCCGGCCGCGGATCTCGTCTCCGTCTTGCCAAGCTTGCAGTCCCAGGCCGCTCGGGTTCTCGGTTCCGCAGCCAAAGCAGCCCGGGGCGTGGCTTGGCAACGGTGTGCGACTCTCACTCATTCAGGCTCCTCGTGTTGTTCGGCGTCCCGCGAAAAGGGAACCGCGTCCCGCGCCGCCGCGCAAGTCGGCCCGAAGTGTGGCGCGCGGGAAGCGGTCTGCCTACGATACGCAGCGTATGGGATACCGGCATTTCAAGAGTGAACCGAGCGCGTTCAGTGCCGACGACCTCGCGCGAGTCGGCATCGAGCACTGGGACCGTGCGCAGTCGGTGTCTGAAGTGCAGTCGGAGATCAATCTGCGCCCGGCGGGGGAGGCATGACCGCGGCCGTCGCCGTCGAGGTCGCCGACCTCGTCAAGGACTTCCGCCAGCGTGGTGGTGGGACGCTCCGCGCCGTCGACGGAATCTCGTTTGCGGTTGAGCATGGCGAGATCTTTGGCTTCCTCGGGCCGAACGGAGCAGGCAAGACGACGACGCTGGAGATCATGGAGGGGCTGCAGATCCCGACGTCCGGTTCCGCCGATGTCCTCGGACTGGACTCGACGAAGCACTCCTCTGAGATGAAGCGGCGTATCGGAATCCAACTGCAGGCCGGCGCGTACTTCAATTACTTGACACTCCGCGAGATTCTGGATCTATTCGGATCGTTCTACCCGCACAACCTTGCGCCGGACGATCTGCTGGCGCGCGTGGGTCTGGCCGACAAGGCCGGGTCGCTCATCAAGCAACTCTCGGGAGGCCAGCAGCAGCGGTTCTCGATTGTGGCGAGCATCGTCAACGACCCCGAGGTCGTGTTCCTGGACGAAGCCACGACGGGACTTGATCCTCACGCGCGCCGCGAAGTATGGGACTTGATTCGAGGGATTCGTGCATCGGGGAAGACCGTCGTGATCACGACACACTACATGGAAGAGGCTCAGACTCTGTGCGACCGCGTGGCCATCATCGACTACGGCCGGATCGTCGAACTCGACACCCCCGAGGGGCTGGTCAGGGGTTTGGACGCGTCTTACCGGATCGTGTTCGAGTCCCGCGATGGTGTGGATGTCGGCGCTCTTTCGGGGCTTCCCGGCATCGTGACGGCCGGACCGGCGCGTGACCGGACGGGGGCGTTCGAGCTGTCGGTGCGCCGGCCGGCGGAAGCGTTGCGTGGACTGCTTCGCTGGTCGGAGGACTCCGGGGTTGAACTCGGGGAGCTTCAGGTGCTTCCGGCGACGCTTGAGGACGTGTTCCTTTCGCGCACCGGTCGAGCGCTGCGCCCGGGCAGTCCGGAAGAAGGGGAGGAGTAGGTGCTGCTTCGCCTGGTGCGCGCCGACCTGAAGATCATCGTTCGGAATCGCCAGGCGCTGTTCTGGGCGCTCCTCTTCCCGATCATGTTCACCGTCGTGTTCGGCCTGTTCCGCTTTGATGAAGTCGCCACGGCGAACGTCGCCGTTGTTCCGTCCGGCGGTCCTGCAGCGGCCCCTGTCGTGGCGGGATTGCAGGGAGTCGACGTGGTTAAGGTCTCCCCGGGGATTGGAACCGAGGCGGAGGCCCGCACCGCGCTTACCGACGGCGAGATCGATTTCGCTCTGCTGGTTCCCGACGAGGGCCCGGTTCGGATGTTGTTCGTCGAATCGGCCGCGGACCGCAATCGCATCTTCGTTTCGGTGTTTCGTCAGGTGCTGGACCAAGTGAACATCCGCATTGCAGGCATCTCGCCGCGGTATGAACTCGTGCCGGTCGGTGTAGCAGGCAACACCACCACCTACTACGACTTCGTTTTGCCGGGTCTGGTTGGAATGGCCGTAATGACCTACGGCATCATCGGGATCGCCGGGACGATCGCCCAATACCGGGGCCAGAGGATCCTGCGACGGATCCGAGCTACACCGCTGTCGCCTCGCACGTTTCTGGTTGCGCTCGGGTTGGCTCACCTGATGCTCGCGGTGGTGCAGTCGGGGCTGGTCCTGGCTACGGGGGTGTTCCTATTCGGCGCCAACGTCCGTGGCAGCATTCTTGCGATCATTTTGTTCGCCTTGCTCGGCAACCTGACGTTCATCAACATCGGGTTCATGGTGGCCGCGCGCGCCGAGACGGCCGAAGCTGCGAGCGGACTCGGCAACTTCGTAGCTATGCCGATGATGTTCCTCTCGGGCGTCTTCTTCCCCACGGATTCTCTGCCTTGGATCCTGCCCACCGTCACTTCGCTCTTGCCGCTGTATCCGTTGGTCGACGCTATTCGCCGCATTTCTGTGGACGGAGCGTCGATCATGCAGCTCGGGTCGCAGTTCGGCCAGTTGGCGGTGTGGGCGGTCGGAAGCCTCATCCTGGCTACTCGCATGTTCCGCTTCGAACGCGCCTAGGATTCCGGCGTCCACGAAGGGGGTGAGGCGGTGACCGAGCAGATGCGGCTGCTGAAGTACAGCCACGGATCCGGGTGAGCGTGCAAGCTCGGTCCATCCGAGCTGGCGCAGGTCTTGCGCCGATTGCCGATCTCTCCGCCGAACCCAGACCTTCTGGTCGGGCTCGATCCTGCCGACGACGCCGCCGTCTACCGAATCGACGATTCCACGGCGCTGGTGTTTACCGTGGACTTCTTCACTCCGGTCGTCGACGACCCATACGACTGGGGACGCATCGCGGCCGCGAATGCGATGAGCGATGTGTACGCGATGGGTGGGAGACCTCTTCTGTGCCTGAACGTCGCCGGGTGGCCGCGGGACGACCTGCCTGTTGAGATGCTGTCCCGCGTGCTGGAGGGCGGCGCCGCGACCGCCGCGCGCGCCGGCGCGATCGTGGTCGGCGGTCACACTGTGGACGATCGCGAGCCGAAGTACGGCATGGCCGTTGTCGGGCTGGTCGATCCGGCTCACGTCATCACCAATGCCGCCGCGCGCCCCGGGGATGTGCTCGTGCTTACCAAGCCGCTCGGCCTGGGCGTCATCTCGACTGCGGTCAAGAACGGCGTGGCTCCGGAATCCGTCTCGGAGGCTGCAGTTGAGATCATGGTCGAACTCAACGACGGGCCTCGTGACGCGATGCTGTCGGCCGGCGTGCGGGCCGCGACCGACGTGACCGGTTTTGGTTTGCTCGGCCATCTGCAGCGGATGTGCGCGGCTTCGGGAGTTTCAGCGGAGGTGCGTGCTGCCGCCGTGCCGGTGCTCGATGGCGCCGAGGAACTCGCAGCCGCGGGCCAAATCCCCGGGGGAAGTCGTCGGAATCGTACGTTCGTAGAGGAGTGGGCGACCTTCGCCGGTGACGTAGGGGAGGTGCGTCGGACCCTGCTGGCCGATGCGCAGACCTCGGGTGGGATGCTCATTTGTTGCCCGCCGGATTGCCTCGACGCCCTTCTGGGCGAACTCGACGGGCGCGCGCCGGTTTCCGAGGTGATCGGGGTCATCGCTGCAGGTCCGGTGGGCCGAATCCAAGTCTGCTCCTGAGCGTCGGCCTTCCCGTCTTGCTATCCTGCCCCCGTTTGACCTTTCGGAGGCTGGATTGCACGAATTCCGCATCCCGGTGTCTGTGGCGCGCGCGATTGTCGAACATGCGCAAGCTGAGTACCCGAAGGAATGCTGCGGCTTGCTCG
This sequence comes from Actinomycetota bacterium, assembly GCA_041658565.1. Lineage (NCBI taxonomy): Bacteria > Bacillati > Actinomycetota > Actinomycetota bacterium. The sequence continues at coordinate 20,222 of JBAZZY010000018.1, forward strand.
CCGGTCCTGACGGTGAGCCGAGGGAACGGTTCGCTCTGACGAACGTGGACCCGGATCCAGTCATGCGCTACAACGCGGACCCAAAGGAGTTGAAGCGGGCGACGGACGAGATCTTCGATCGGGACTGGGATATCGCGAGCATCTACCACTCCCACACGCACACGCCTGCGTTCCCGTCGCAAACGGATGTGGAGCGCGCGTTCTATCCTGAAGCCGTCTACGTCCTCGTCTCGCTGGCCGATCGTCAACGACCCGACCTTCGCGCCTTCACGATTCTGGACGGAAGGATCGAGGAGTTGCCGGTCGTTCACGTCGATGAGAAGGCGAGTTGAGGAGAACGATGTCGATCGAGGTCAGGGTTCCAACGATCTTGCGAAAGCACACCGGCGGGCAGCGCGCCGTTCACGGTGAAGGCAAGACCGTTCGCGAGGTTCTCGACGACCTTGAACGGTCCTTCCCCGGCGTTCGGGGCGCGGTCCTGACCGAGAGCGGCGATCTGCATCGGTTCATCAACATGTATGTGAACGACGAAGACGTTCGTTTCCTCGGGTCGCTGGAGACGCCGCTGACCGACGGAGACATCGTTTCGATTCTCCCCGCGGTCGCCGGCGGCTAGCCGTGCGCGCAGACGACATCCTCGGAGCCATCGGCGAGACGCCGCTGGTCGGCCTTGCATCCATGTCTCCGGTGCCCGGTGTCCGTCTGCTTGCCAAACTCGAAGGCCATAACCCCACCGGATCCACCAAGGACCGGATCGCGTTGAAGATGGTGCAGCGCGCGGAGGCGGACGGCACTCTCACCCACGACAAGACCATCCTTGAACCGACCTCGGGGAACACCGGCATCTCCCTCGGGATGATTTGCCGGCGCCGCGGCTACCGCTTGCTGTGCGTGATGCCGGACAACGTGAGCGAGGAGCGCATCAAGCTCCTTCGCATGTTCGGCGCCGAGATCGTGTTCTCGCCCGGCGAGAAGGGGTCGAATGGAGCGGTCGCCCTGGCCAAGGAGATGGCTGCCGACCCGCGGTTCTTGATGCTGTACCAGTACGGCAACGAGGCGAACCCGCTCGCGCACTACGAAGGGACTGGTGCTGAGATTGTTCGCGACTGTCCTGAGATCGACGCGTTCGTCGCCGGGCTCGGGACCGGCGGGACTCTTATGGGATGTGGTCGACGAATCAAGGAGCACAATCCTCAGGCGAAGATCATCGCCGCCGAACCTGAGTACGGGGAGCTTGTTTACGGGCTACGCAACCTTGACGAGGGCTTCATTCCGCCGGTCATCGACGTGTCGCTGCTCGACGGCAGGATCAAGGTCGGCACGCGTGACGCGCTGCGCGCCACGCGAGAACTGGTGCAGAAGGAAGGGATCTTCGCAGGCATTTCCAGCGGCGCCGCTTTGCACGTCGCTCAGCGCGTAGCCGGACGTATGGAGTCGGGAACCGTTGTCGTGCTGCTGCCGGACGGCGGATGGAAGTACCTGTCGACGGGCGCCTACGACCTTGAGTACGACGAGGCCGTCGCAAAGCTCGAAGGCATGATCTGGGCCTAGCCGCCCGCGGCTATACTTCGCGCGATGGACGACAGGCCGATCGGCGTTTTCGACTCGGGCGTCGGTGGCCTCACCGTCGTCCGGGCCCTTATCGACCTTCTTCCCACCGAGTCGATCCTGTATTACGGAGACACCGCGCGCGGCCCCTACGGTCCGCGCTCCCGTGACGAGGTCCGCACCTTCACCGCCGAGATCTCGGCGCTGTTGGTCGAGGAGGGTGTGAAGGCCATCGTCGTCGCGTGTAACTCGGCATCCAGTGCGGGACTAGACCACGTGCGCGAGGCTCAGCCGAACTTGCCGATCGTGGAAGTCGTAGAACCAGCAGTGCGGCGCGCGGTGGTCGCGACGCGTAATCGCCGTCTCGGCGTGATCGGCACGGCGCTAACAATCGGCTCGGGCGCGTACGCGCGCACCGTGCGCGCGACGCGAGAGGATGTCGAGATCACCAGTCAGCCGTGTCCGCGTTTCGTGGAGTTCGTTGAGCGCGGAGAGGTGACCGGGCCGGAGGTCATGGAGGTGGCTGAGGAGTACCTCGGCCCGCTGAAGCGGCAGGGTGTGGATACCGTGATCCTGGGCTGCACGCACTACCCGCTCCTGCGCGGCGTGATCCAAGTGGTGATGGGTGACGATGTAGTCTTGATCGAGAGTGACAAGGAGTCGGCAATCGACGTGTTCGCCGAACTGACTCGTCGAGACTTGTTCCGCTCCCGCACGCTTCCGCCTGAGCACCGCTTCTTGTGCAGCGGCGACGCTGCGGAGTTCGAGGCGCTGGGCCGGCGGTTCTTGGGGCCGGAGATCACCAAGGTTGAGGATCACCGGTGGACCTGACCATCCTCGGTGCGAACGGAACGTACCCGACCGCCGGCGGCGCGTGCAGCGGATACTTGTTGTCCCACGAGCGGCACGTCATCTGGATGGACGCCGGGAACGGAACCCTGTCGCGCTTGCAGGAACAGAAGCCTCTGGAGGATGTGGCCGCGATCTTCTTGTCGCACGCGCACCCGGATCATTGCGCCGATCTCTACCCGTTCTTCTACTGGCTGATGTTGCAAGAGGACGCGGTTCCGCTGTCGGTGTTTGCGCCACCCGGGGTCCGCGAGCGTCTCGCAACGTTGATCGGGACGGACTCGCAAACGCGCTTTGCCACCTTGCTGGACTGGCGGGAAATGTGTCCGGGAGGCGTGGAGGAGTCCGGGCCTTTCCGGCTTGAGGCCTTCGACTCCGCGCACTCGACGCAGAACGTGACCCTGCGTGCTTCGGCTGGTGGATCTACCCTTTGCTACTCCGGCGACACCGGACCGAACGAGCACCTGGTGCGCGCCGCGCGCGACACAGATCTATTCCTATGTGAAGCCTCATGGTTGGAGGATGAAGTGGCGAAAGACCGGATCCACCTCACCGCGCGCCAAGCCGGCGCCGCCGCGCGCGACGCGGAAACCGCGCGCCTGGTGTTGACGCACATCTGGCCGCGCAACGACGTGACCCGGACGCGCGCACAGGCGTCTGAGATGTTCAGTGGTCCGGTGGATCTCGCAATCGACCTTGCGACGGTGACGCTGTGAAGCGTGCCGACGGCAGAAGCGAGCGAGATCTTCGCCCGGTGAAACTGACGCGCCGGTTCCAGCCCAACCCGCAGGGATCCTGTTTGATCGAAATCGGGCAGACCCGCGTCGTGTGCGCGGCCACTGTGGAGGACTCCGTCCCCGGGTGGCTTCGCGGAACCGGACGTGGTTGGGTGACCGCTGAATACAGCATGCTTCCGAGTTCCACTCACGACCGATCGACGCGCGAAATCAAGCACGGCCGGCCTTCCGGACGGACGCAGGAGATTCAGCGATTGATCGGACGTTCGCTGCGCGCGGTGACCGACCTGAACGCATTGGGCGAGCGAAGCATCGTCGTGGATTGCGACGTCTTGGTCGCCGACGGTGGAACGCGCACCGCATCTATCACCGGTGCGTACGTCGCTTTGGTGGATGCCGTTCGCACGCTGGGAATCCCCACGTGGCCGATCTCCACGGAGGTCGCTGCAGTCAGCGTTGGATTGTCCGACGGCATCGAGATGCTCGACCTTGACTACTCCGAGGATTCCGAGGCCGACGTGGACTTCAACGTAGTCATGACCGGCTCCGGTGGCTTGGTCGAAGTCCAAGGGACCGCCGAGCGCACGCCTTTCGATCGCACTGCGCTTGACCGCCTACTCGATCTAGCGTCCGCGGGGATCGACGAGTTGATTCGCGCCCAGCGCGCCGCACTCGCCAAGGAGTGAGCCGCGTGGTGCGAGTTGCGCTCGCGACGAAGAACCCCGGGAAGGTGCGCGAGATCGCGGCCATCATCACGGATGCTCCGGTCGAGTTGGTCGGCCCCGACCCTTCGTGGACGCCTCCGCCGGAGGACGACGGGACCTATCTTGGAAACGCGTTGGAAAAGGCTCGTTCACTTGCTGCCGCGATGGGGATCCCTTGCCTTGCCGACGATTCGGGGATTGAGGTGGATGCGCTGGGGGGTCGTCCTGGACCGCGCAGCGCCCGGTTCGCCGGTGAAGATGCCACCGACGCAGCAAACCTGACGAAACTGATCGACGCGCTCGCCGGCCTGTCGGACGAACAGCGCACCGCCCGCTACCGGTGCGTCGCTGTCCTCGTGACCCCCGACGGGGCGCAGTGTGTCGCTGAGGAAACCGTCGAAGGCCGAATCATTCTGGAGCCGCGCGGATCCGGCGGCTTCGGCTACGACCCGGGGTTCGTGGCCATCGGGGAGACTCGCACAATGGCCGAGTTGACCCCGCAAGAGAAAGACGCGATTAGCCACCGCGGAAAAGCATTTCGCGCGTTGGTGCCTGCATTGCGCGCGCTTACGTAGGGCGCTGAGGAACCTGGTGTTTTCACCCCGAACCTGCTACGAATGCAGGCGTGCGGGGGAGACGGGTAGCAATCGCTGCCGGGCTGATCGCAGTGTTGGCCGGGGTGGCGGGCTGGGCGTTCATGACTCGAGAGAACGTGGTTCCTGATGTCCGAGGTCTCGCCTTCTCCGAGGCGCGGGAGGTGCTCGGGGCCGCCGGGTTCGGTGTGCCGATGCGCGATGAGCAGGAATGCGGAAGCCTCGAGGATCGGTATCCTCAGTCGAAGGTCGAGGTGTTCCACCAGAGTCCTTCACCGGGCGCGGTCGCACAGGTCCGGCACGGAGTGGATCTCCAGGGGGGAATTCGGGTCGGTGTGAGTTCGATCCCGTGCGGGCGGACATCGCGTTCTTTCCCCAGATCGAATGCTGGAGCAGGCTTGGGGTTTTTCTTCTTCTGTGTCGTCCCGCTGGTGCTCGTCTTCTATTCGTGGGCCGACATGAAGCACCGGGGGGAGCCGGGTTGGCTCTGGGCCATCTTCATGTTCTTCCTGTTCCCGATCGCATTGCCCGTGTGGCTGATCGTTCGCGGGCAGAAGCCGCGGCGTCCCGAGTTCTCAACCCGGGACTTCTCAGCGTGGGGCGGAAGCGACGGCCTGTAGGCAGGTAAGCGCGAGACGGACGGAATGCGTCCATTCGTACATTGTGGCATTCCTCTGTTGAGCGAACATTCGCTGCATGAGAAAGCCAGTTGCAGTGTTCGCGTGCGCCGTCCTGCTCACAGGCTGTCAGCAGAGCGGCCCGACGCTGTCGACCTCGTCACCGCCGGACGCGTCGCAGTTCGAGGTTGCCGTCGCCTCGTCGCCACAGGTCGACCGGAGCCAGCGGCTATGCGAGGGGGAGTTCGTGTCGAAGTCCGGTGCGGTCAGGTTCACGTGCCCGCAGGGTTGGTGGATCTGGATGGAAGGCTCCGGCCCCGGCAACGCCCTCGCGGTCATTCTGAGCAATCGGCAGGAGGGCGAGGGCGGCGAATCGTTGCCGGAGGGGCAGTTCAAGATCGACGTGCACCGTGGGCCGAACGCGGACTTCGCGGATCTTGACGACGTAGAGCGTGACTGTCTCGCGAACCGCGATGATGTTTCCGCTCGCGTCGTCTACTGCCGTCGCGTTGAGATCGCCGGCGTGACGTGGATTCGATACGAGAAGATCGGTTACTCGGGCGCACTTGAGATGGGGATGACGACGCTCTTCGGGGACACCGTCCTGGGTTTCTGGGCCGGCATTGCCGAGGGAAGCGAAGAGCGGGGCCGGCACGAGGTCGGGCAACTCTTGCAAAGCGTTCGCGTCGCTTGATTGGTGCGAGAGGGGGGAGTTGAACCCCCACGGGTTGCCCCACAGGATCCTAAATCCTGCGCGTCTGCCTATTCCGCCACTCTCGCGCGCGGGGCAGCGTAACACCGGGGAATGAGGGAAGGGAGCGCGTGTGCGCTCCCTTCCATGTGGGCCGCCAGGGACTCGAACCCCGAACCCTCTGATTAAGAGTCAGATGCTCTAGCCTGTTGAGCTAGCGGCCCGAACGGCACAGGGTATCCTTCCGTGCGGCAACGCTCAACCCGACGCAAGAATATGGGGTGGCGTAGGGGACTTGAACCCCCGGCCTTCGGGACCACAACCCGACGCTCTAACCAAGCTGAGCTAACGCCACCACGTATCGGCGAGCGCCCGGAGGGACTCGAACCCCCGACCCACTGCTTAGAAGGCAGTTGCTCTATCCACCTGAGCTACGGGCGCGCGTCGGGCGCAGTGTAGCAGCGGCGCGCGCGGTCTCGTCCGGGCTTTCGCAGCGAGGCGACGATGGTCGCTGCGCTGCCGAGCAGCAATGCTGCGGCAGCGGGCGATGTCGTTGTGCCGGTGATGGGAAGTGTGGGCGCGCGCCGGATGGTCGAGCGGGGCGCGTCCGACGCCGGCGCAGACCTATTCGAGGGTTGCGCGGATCCGACAGCGGGAACCGCGGGGGAGGGCGCGGGGGCAGGTGGGGACGGGGAGGACGTGACCGCGGTGGCGGATGGCGCTGCGGAGGGAATGTGCGAGGGGGAAACCGCGGCCTGCTGCTCACCGCTTCTCAGCAGTGCGCCGGTAACCCCCGTGGCGAGAACGGTCACGATCATGCCGGCGAGCAACGCCTGGGACCTCGACAAGTTCTCCCCCATCCGAGATTACTCTTTCAGGATCCTAGACCTTGTGACAGCCGATGGAGTGCTTCGATGGAGCGGGCGACGGGAATCGAACCCGCACCACGAGCTTGGAAGGCTCGAGCTCTACCATTGAGCTACGCCCGCGTTCGCCGGTTCTGTCCCGGCACGGCCATTCTAGCCACCGGTCGGCACGCGCGCCGATTGCCGTCGGGGCGGCCGGATTTGAACCGGCGGCCTCTTGGTCCCAAACCAAGCGCGCTGCCAAGCTGCGCTACGCCCCGCTGACATACAGCATAGCGTTGCGCGCGGCGGGCAGCGGGGCAGGGCCGCGACTATAATCCGCGGACTCATCATGAAAACCACACTCACTCGTGAAAGCCCGTCAAAGGTGCGCCTCGCCGTAGAGGCTGCGTCCCAAGAAGTTGCTCCGGCCGTCCAACGTGCGGTCCGGGCCCTCGCAAACGAGATCAAGGTTCCAGGCTTCCGCAAGGGCAAGGTCCCCCGGGCAATCCTCGAGACCCGTCTCGGCCGCGATGCGATCCGGGAGGCCGCGCTTCGCGAAGCGATCCCCGAATTGCTGGCGAAAGCCGTGCAAGACGAGACGCTTACGCCGGTCGCTCCGCCGTCCGTGGATGTGACGTCCTATGAACTGGACTCTGATCTCACGTTTGACGCAACGGTAGAAGTTCGCCCCGACATCGAACTTCCGGACTTCACTGAGATCGTCGTCACTCGCGGGTCGGATCGAGCGGACGCCGCCGAGGTGGATGCGCAACTTGAGCGCCTGCGTAACCGGTTTGCCTCGCTGGAGACTGTCGAGCGACCGTCGCATCGAGGCGACTACGTCCTGATCGATCTGAAGGCAACTGATGGCGATCAGGAGATTTCGGAGATGTCGGGCACGGACCAGTTGTACGAGTTGGGGGCCGGATGGCCGGTTGCTCAGTTCGACGATGAGCTAGAGGGCCGCGGTGCGGGCGAGACCGTCGAGTTCGCGGCGGTCCTTTCCGAGGAGATCGGGGGGCCGCAGGCCGGGAAGGAGCTGACGTTCCGGATCCTCGTGAAGGAGGTTCGCCAGAAGGTGCTTCCCGAACTCAACGATGAGTTTGCCAAGACGGCGTCGGAGTTCGAGGCACTTGATGAGTTGCGGGCGGACTTGGTCGAACGGATTCGCAAGGTCAAGGCCCTTCAGTCCGAGGGCGAGGTGCGCAATCGCGTGCTCGAAGAAGCCCTCGCCATGGTGGAAATCGAGCCTCCGGAGAGCCTCGTGCGCGAGGAAATGGCGTTTCGGCTCCGGCGCTTCGAAGAGCAACTCAAGGGCGCCGGGATGACGCTCGACGGCTACATGCAGCAGCAAGGAGTCTCCGAGGAGCAGTTGGAGCAGGATTTGTTGCGCCAGGCAGAGACGAACGTGCGCGCGCAACTGCTGCTGGAGGAGGTCGGCCGTCGCGAGAACTTCACGATCTCGCAGGAGGAACTCGGAGAAGAGGTCCGCTACCACGCGGAAGCGTTGCGCGCGGACCCTTCGGAGTTGGCCAAGCAGTTGGGCTCAAGTGACCGGTTGACGGCACTGGCCGGTGATATCATCCGCCGAAAGGCACTGAATCACCTGGTCGGGCAAGCCGACATCAGAGAGGAAGACAATTCCACGGGTGCCGCAGCGGGCGATGTGCCTCTCTTGGACGCGGAGTAGGAGCGACGAATGCACGATTACCGCAACTACCTGGTTCCCATGGTCGTCGAGCAGACGGCTCGGGGGGAGCGGTCATACGACATTTATTCGCGGCTGCTCAAGGACCGCATCATCATCCTTGGCTCACCGATCGATGAGCAGGTTGCGAACCTGATCGTGGCGCAGTTGCTGCACCTAGAGAACGAGGATTCCAAGAAGGACATCAGCCTGTACGTCAACTCCCCCGGCGGAAGCGTGTATGCCGGGCTCGCGATCTACGACACCATGCAGTACATCAAGCCTGATGTGCAGACGATCTGCATCGGGATGGCGATGTCTATGGGCGCGATCCTGCTCTGTTCCGGAGCGAAGGGGAAGCGCTACTCGCTTCCAAACTCGAAGATCATGATCCACCAGGGATCGGCTGGATTCCAGGGCACACCGACGGACATCGAGATCCACGCGAAAGAGGTTCTGTCGTTGCGGCGCCGCATGGCCGAGATCATCGCGTATCACACCGGGCAGCCGGTCGAGCAGGTCGAGAAGGACATTGATCGCGATCGGTTCATGAACGCGGATGAGGCAAAGTCCTACGGTATAATTGATGAGATCTTCGCGAACCGCGGACAGATGGAAGAGTCGAACGTCGGTGGCGGGATTACGAGTGTTGGCGAGCAGTGAGATCCGGCATCTAGCCGGGGAGCTGGGAGCAAGCAGTGGCCAAGTTCGGTGACGGGGGCGACCTGCTGAAGTGCTCCTTCTGCGGGAAGTCTCAGAAGCAGGTCAAGAAGCTGATCGCCGGTCCAGGTGTTTACATCTGCGACGAATGCATCGACTTGTGCAACGAGATCATCGAGGAAGAGCTTTCCGAAACCACGGAACTCAAGCTCGAAGAGCTTCCGAAGCCGAAGGAGATCTGCGAGTTCCTGAACGATTACGTCATCGGTCAAGACTCCGCGAAGAAGATTCTCTCGGTTGCGGTCTACAATCACTACAAGCGCATTCAGGTCGGGGCGCACAATTCCGGCGACGTCGAGCTGCAGAAGTCCAACATCTTGCTGCTCGGACCGACGGGGTGCGGCAAGACGCTGCTCGCTCAGACGCTTGCGAAGATGTTGAACGTCCCGTTCGCCATTGCCGATGCCACGGCGCTGACTGAAGCCGGCTACGTCGGTGAGGACGTTGAGAACATTCTGCTGAAGTTGATCCAGGCCGCCGACTACGACGTGAAGAAGGCGGAGACCGGGATCATCTACATCGACGAAGTCGACAAGATCGCGCGCAAGAGCGAGAACCCTTCGATCACGCGCGACGTCTCGGGGGAGGGCGTACAGCAGGCCCTGTTGAAGATCCTCGAAGGGACGCAGGCGAGTGTTCCTCCCCAGGGCGGGCGTAAGCATCCGCACCAGGAGTTCATCCAGATCGACACAACGAACGTCTTGTTCATTTGCGGCGGCGCTTTTGCGGGACTCGAGAAGATCATCGAAGGGCGCGTCGGGAAGAAGGGAATCGGCTTCGGGGCCGACGTCCGTTCCGCGGACGAGAAAGAACTCGGTGCGATTCTCGAGCAAGTGATGCCTGAGGACTTACTGCGCTTCGGTTTGATTCCGGAGTTCATCGGACGGTTGCCGGTGGTTACGAGCGTGCATCAGCTCGATCGCGTCGCTCTCGTTCAGATCCTCACCGAGCCGAAGAACGCGCTCGTCAAGCAGTACCAGAAGTTCTTTGAGTTCGACGGGATCGAACTCGAGTTCGATGCCGACGGGCTCGAGGAGATCGCGGACAAGTCCATGGCCCGCGGCACCGGCGCGCGCGGGTTGCGCGCAATCATGGAAGAGGTCCTGCTCCCGGTGATGTACGAGTTGCCGAGCCGCGCCGATGTGGCGAAGTGCTTGATCACCAAGGAGGCCGTGCAGCGTTTGGCGGCTCCGACGCTTTTGCCGAAGACCGAGGAAACTCCGGCGAAGGTTCGTCGGGAGCGAAGCGCGTAAGCACGCGTGCGTATTTCGGCCGCCTCCGGGCGGCCGTTTTCGTTCCTGGGGAGGTTTGCGACGTCCGGCGCCCCGGCTGCGGGATCCGGTTGCTAGAATCGCGGCATCGTGACGTTCTTGGTAGGTGTAGCCGGCGGCCCCGGACGGGCCTAGGCGGTTTCGCCCAGGCACACCGAACGGGGACCCCAAAGGGTCCCTGATTTGTTTTCCGAAGACGGCCGGCAGTGGAGGAATCGGATGAGCGAGCAATTGCAGAAGACCTACGACCCGGCGTCGGTCGAGGCGCGCCGGTACCGCGAGTGGGAAGAGCGCGGGTATTTCGCCCCGAGCGGCGAGGGCGAGCCCTTCTGCATCGTGCTGCCTCCGCCGAACGTCACCGGGGCGTTGCACATGGGGCACGCGCTGGATCACTCGCTGCAGGATGCAATCATCCGGCGAAAGCGGATGCAGGGGTTCAACACCCTGTGGCTGCCGGGAACCGACCACGCGGGGATTGCCACCCAGAACGTGGTCGAGCGCGAGTTGGCAAAGGACGGTATCTCGCGCCACGACCTCGGGCGAGAGGCCTTTGTTGAGAAGGTGTGGGAGTGGAAGCGTCGCTACGGTGATCGGATCACGCTGCAGATGCGGCGCATCGGGGACTCGGTTGATTGGTCCCGCGAGAGATTCACGATGGACGAGGGGCTTTCGCGCGCGGTGCGAGAGGTCTTCGTCCGCTTGTACGACGAAGGACTTATCTACCGGGGAAACCGAATCATCAACTGGTGTCCGCGGTGCCAGACGGCGCTGTCGGATATCGAAGTCGAGCACCGCGATGTGGACGGCGAACTGGTGGAGATCCGCTATCCGCTTGCCGACGGTTCGGGGCACGTCACTATCGCGACGACGCGCGTCGAGACCATGCTTGCAGACACCGGCGTGGCGGTTCATCCCGAGGATGAGCGCTATCGAGACCTGGTCGGCAAGACATTGATTCTGCCTCTCGTCGGGCGGGAGATCCCGATTGTTGCCGACGACGTCGTGGAGCGCGATTTCGGGACCGGCGCCGTAAAGGTGACACCGGCGCATGATCCGACCGACTTTGAGATTGCCGGACGCCAGGGACTCCCCAGCGTCAATGTGATCGCGTTCGACGGGCGCATGAGTGATGGTGCCGGCAGGTTCGCCGGACTCGATCGCTTCGACGCGCGCAAGGCGGTGCTGGAGGCGCTGCGTTCGGAGGGCGTGATCGGCGACGAGGAGCGTCCTTACTCGCACGCGGTCGGGCACTGCTCCCGCTGTCACACCGAGGTCGAGCCGTGGCTGTCGGAGCAGTGGTGGGTGCGCGTGGAGTCGCTCGCGCGCGCCGCGATTGACGCCGTTCGGTCGGGCCGGACTCGTTTCGTCCCGGAGCGGTACGAGCGCAACTACATGGACTGGATGGAGAACCTGCGTGACTGGTGCATTTCTCGCCAGTTGTGGTGGGGGCATCGCATTCCCGTGTGGATCTGCGATGGGGGTCACGAAGCCGCGTACTTGGACGATCCCGCTGCGTGTCGCCAGTGCGGATCCGGCGACCTGCGCCAGGACCAAGATGTGCTCGACACCTGGTTTTCGTCCGCGTTGTGGCCGTTTTCGACGCTGGGTTGGCCGGAGCGAACTCCGGATCTCGCGACGTGGCACCCCACGAGCGTCCTGGTGACCGGCTACGACATCATCACGTTCTGGGTCTCGCGCATGATGATGATGGGCGTGCAGTTCATGCGCGGCGTTCCCTTCGCAGACGTGTTCATTCACGGAATGGTGAGGGACTTCCGCGGCAAGAAGATGTCGAAGTCCTTCGGCAACGTGATCGATCCGCTGGACATGATCGACAAGTACGGTGCCGACGCGTTGCGCCTGACGCTCGTTCGCTCGGCAACTCTCGGCGCGGACGTGCCTCTCGACGAGAAGTGGATTGAAGGCGACCGCAACTTCTGCAACAAGATCTGGAACATCTCGCGATTCGTTTTGATGAACGAGGTGGCACCGGCGCCGTTGCCGCCTCGCGATCGCTGGACTCTGGCCGATCGCTGGATACTGTCGCGTTTGGACGCGGTGACGCGTGAGGTCGACGAGGCGATGGAGTCCTACGACTGGGCGCGCGCAGCGCAGACGCTGCGGCAGTTCACGTGGAGCGAGTTCGCCGACTGGTACGTCGAGTGGTCGAAGGGTCGCCTGTACGACGGAACCGACCAGGAAAAGACCGACCAGCGAGCGATGCTCGCGCACGTTTTGGAGCGTGTGCTGTTATTGCTGCACCCGGTCATGCCGTTCATCACGGAGGAACTTTGGTGCGCGCTGACCGGCGGCGAGACGATCATGCGCGCGGCCTGGCCGGCTGTCGGGGGCGAGCGCGATGAAGAGGCCGAGCACGCGATGTCATTCCTGCAGGACGTGATCGGGGCGTTGCGTCGGTTCCGCGCCGACCACCAGATTGATCCGAAACTGCGCCCAGCCGCGTCCGCGGTGGTGCCGGACGATCGGCGGCGCGCGCTCTTGTCATCCGAGTTGTCTCGAGTGTGTGTGCTCGCGTCGTGGGGAGACCTCATCGTCACGGGTTCTCCGCCCGACGGAGGACAGGAGGCTCGTCTCGTGCTCGATGGGGCCACGATCCACGTGCCGCTGGCGGGCGTTTTGGATCTGGACGAAGAGCGGCGCAGGTTGGAGCGGGACCGGGCGGCGCGTGAGTCCGAAGCGGCACGCATCGAGGCCAAGCTTTCCGACTCGAACTTCACCGAGCGTGCGCCCGAGGACGTCGTGGAGACCCAGCGGGAGCGACTCGCGCGCGAACGTCAGGCGATCGAGCACATCGCTCAGGCCCTTTCGGACCTCGGATGAACTTCGACGAAGCCCTTGCGGCGCTGAACCGCCGGACGAACTACGAGCGGACCGGAAGGCTGGTGGATCCGTCTCTGGAGCGGATGCGCGCGCTCATGGATCTGATGGCCGATCCGCAACGGTCCTTTCCTGCGATTCACATCACCGGAACCAACGGAAAGACCACAGTGGCGCGCGCGGCCACCGAGGTTCTGCGCGCTGCGGGGCTGCACGTTGCGACCTATACCTCTCCGCACGTCGAGTCGGTCTGCGAACGGTTCCAATACGACGGGGAGCCGATTCCCGAGGATGCCTTCGTCGAGGTGTGGTGCGAACTCGCGCCGTACCTCGACCACCTGGATGGCCGGGGGATGGAGCTAACCTGGTTTGAGGCCGCGACGGCGCTTGCGTTCACGTGGTTTGCCGACAAAGGCGTGGATGTGGGCGTGATCGAAGTGGGGATGGGCGGCACCTGGGACGCCACCAATGTGGTGGATGCCCCGGTCGCCGTGATCACGCGGGTCGATCTCGATCACCCCGAACTCGGCGCGACCCCGGTCGAGATCGCGCGGGAAAAGGCGGGAATCATCAAGCCCGGCGCGGTCCTCTTCTCGGCAACGCAAGAGGCGGACGTGGCCGAAGTCATTCGCGCGCGCTGCGCAGACGTCGACGCCGTCATCCGTTCGGAAGGGATTGCGTTCGAAGTTGAACGTTCCGTGCTGGCGCTCGGTGGTCAACAGATCAGCGCTCGCATCGAACGAGACCGCTACACAGATGTCTTCCTGCCCATGTTTGGGGAGCATTTCGCGCACGACGTCGTGCTTGGGGCGGCGGCGGCGCGCGCGTTTATGGGAGAGGCGGCACTGGAGCCCACCATCCTGGCGGAGGCATTCGGCCGTGTGCGGGTGCCCGGCCGGCTGGAGGCCGTGCGGCGTTCGCCCTTGGTCGTGCTCGACGGCGCCCACAACCCCGCCGCCGCCGCCGCTCTCGCGGCCGCGCTTCCGACTGCGTTTCGCTATGAGCAGCTCGTCTTGGTGATCTCTGCGATGGGAGACAAGGATCTGCACGGCATCCTTGAGCCGTTGATCCCGCTGGCGGCGCAAGTGATTGTGACTCGGAACGAGTCCCCTCGCGCCGCGGAGCCGGTCCGACTTGCCGAAGCGGCGCGCGCACTGGGCGCGGATCCGGTGAGCGTCACAAACGTCTCGGACGCGATTTCGGTCGCAATCGAAAGAGTTGAGGACCGCGACTGCGTGCTGGTTACCGGGTCCCTATACACTGTCGGCGAAGCTCGCAGAGCGCTCGCTCGCTGATTTCTCGGAGGAATCCCCTTGATAGAACGCACTCTCGTACTCGTCAAGCCCGACGGTGTTCGCCGCAAGCTCGTCGGTGAGGTCGTAAGCCGTCTCGAGCGCCGGACCCTGGATATCGTGGAGATGCGGATGCTGACGGTGACCGAGGATCTCGCTCGCACGCACTACGCTGAGCACGTCGAGAAGGCCTTCTTTCCAGACCTGCTTGCGTTCATCACTTCCGGACCGGTTGTTGCGATGTGCGTTGAGGGCGACGACGCGATCTCGGTTGTGCGAACGACGATGGGCGCAACCGACCCCAAGAAAGCTGCGCCGGGAACGATTCGCGGCGACCTTGGCTTGCAGACGACTGAGAACCTCGTGCACGGCTCGGATTCCCCCGAGTCGGCCGCGCGCGAACTGAGCCTCTTCTTCCCCGGCGCGTCGTGACGCGGACGGGGACGAGAGTCCCCGTCGTCCGTGAGCAACCCCCGGGTGATCGTCCGCGGGAGCGTCTGACTGCTCTCGGACCAGGTGCCCTCAGCGACGCCGAGGTGCTGGCGCTGGTGCTGGGCAGCGGTGGCCGCGACGGCGTCTTGTCGCTCGCCGCGCGCGTCTTGGCTGCCGTCGGTGGCCCCGCAGGTCTGGCGCGCGCAACCGATCGGACTTTGTCCGGCGTTTCGGGAATTGGGCCGGCAAAGGCCGCCGAAGTCGTAGCCGCGCTCGAGCTGGGCCGCCGGGCCGCGCGCGCGATGGCCGCCGAGCGCCCGCAGATCTTGAGGCCGGCCGACGCCGCGGCGCTGCTGGCGCCGCGTCTGGTGCATTTGGAGCGCGAGGAGTCCGTCGTCCTGCTGATGGATCGGCGTCACCGGGTGCTTCGAGAGGTTTCGGTTGGCGCCGGCGGGATTGCGCATTCCCCGATGGAGCCGCGGGAGGTCTTTGCGGCGGCCCTGCGGGAGCCGGGAGTTGCGGCCGTGCTGGTCGCGCACAACCATCCGTCTGGAGAGGCCACCCCGAGTTCCGACGACCTTGCCGTAACCCGTCGCCTGGCGCGCGGCGCCGAGTTGCTGGGCTTGGAGTTCGTGGATCACTTGATCGTCGCGGCCGGGGGGTGGACCAGCCTCGTCGAGGCGGGTGCGCTGTAGGTGTCCGTTTTGTCCCTGGGGAGATCGTGTCCGACCTGGGCCTTCGTGAGGTTTCGCCTCAAGGGCTCCCGCTGGTAGACTCTGTCCAGACTTGCCGGGGTGCCGCCGCAGTCGCGGCGCGCCTCGCGCGGAAGGCCTTTCCCGAATGCCAAACAACTGGTTCCAATTTATCGGCCGCGACATGGCCGTCGACCTCGGCACAGCGAACACGCTCGTATACGTTCGCGGCCGCGGTATCGTCTTGAACGAACCGTCTGTGGTCGCGATCAACCGCAAGAACGGTTCCATTCTCGCGGTGGGCGCGGAAGCCAAGCGCATGATTGGCCGAACGCCGAGTCATATCGAGGCTATCCGGCCGCTGAAGGATGGGGTCATCGCCGATTTCGACGTGACCGAGAAGATGCTCCGGTACTTCATCCAGAAGGTCCACCGCCGCCGGTGGCTGGCCAAGCCCCGGGTCGTGATCTGCGTGCCGAGTGGAATTACGTCGGTTGAGCAGCGCGCGGTGGAGGAAGCGGCCTACGCCGCCGGGGCGCGCAGCGCCCACATCATCGAAGAGCCGATGGCGGCTGCGATCGGGGCGGGGATGCCGATCCATGAGCCGACGGGGAACATGATCGTCGACATCGGTGGGGGGACAACCGAGGTCGCGGTCATCTCGCTGGGGGGAATGGTGACCAGCGAGTCGGTGCGCGTCGCCGGAGACGAACTGGACGACGCAATCGTGCAATACATCAAGAAGGAGTACTCGCTGATGCTCGGCGAGCGGACGGCGGAAGAGGTGAAGATGGCCGTCGGGTCGGCGTTTCCGATTCCCGACGAGCCCCATGCCGAGATCCGCGGGCGGGACCTGGTTACGGGTCTGCCGAAGACCATCATTGTTAGCGCGGCCGAGATCCGGCGTGCGATCGAAGAGCCGGTAAACCAGATCGTGGACGCGGTGAAGAACACGCTGGACAAGACGCCGCCCGAACTGGCCGCCGACATCATGGATAAGGGGATCGTGTTGACCGGCGGAGGAGCTTTGCTGAAGGGGCTCGACGAGCGGCTCAAGCACGAGACGGGGATGCCGGTACACGTGACCGACCAGCCGCTCAATTGCGTGGCGGTAGGGTCCGGCAAATGCTTGGAGGAGTTCGAAGCGCTTCGACGAGTGCTGATCTCGTCGACGCGCCACTAGGAGGTTCGCGAGTCCGATCGAGCGCGCCGCCCGCGTGGCGGCGGTCGCCGGCAGAGCCGGTGCGCTGATCGAACCGGATGGAGGGATCGCGCGCGCAAGCGGGCGCCCGGGGAGTCGCGCGGTGCGCGGCCTTGGGTCCAGGCAAGCGAGGCGCGGCCTTCGGGAAGGAGGTTGAGGGGCGGCCGCTGAGCGGCCGGTCCGGCCGATGGCAAAGATGTCCGATCGACCGCGCCGTTTGCGTCTTTTGATCGTCGCACTGACCATCGTGTCGGTCGCCGTCATCACTGTGGACTACCGGGCCGGCGACAAGAGCCCGTTCGACGGGGCCGGGCGGATTGCCCTGTCGGTTCTTGCCCCGATCCAGCGCGGGCTGGTGACGGTGTTCCGGCCGTTAGGCGGGTTCCTCGGGGGTTTGACCGATGTGCCGTCGCTGCGCGCGCGTGTCTCGCGTCTTGAAAGGGAGCGGGCCGCAGGGCAGGCCGAGCGCGAGCAACTCGAAGACATCTTGCGCGAGAACGAATCCCTGCGGGGACTGCTTGCGCTCCGGGACCGGTTCGGTTTTCAGACCATGGCGGCACAAGTCATCGGGATCGGCCCGTCGAACTTTGAGCGAAGCGTCTTCATCGATAAGGGATCCCGGGACGGCGTGCGCAAGGACATGCCGGTACTCGCCGGAGAGGGGCTCGCCGGACGCGTGATCGCCGTCAGTCCGTCGACCTCTCGCGTCCTGCTCGTCATCAGTCGCCAGAGCGCTGTTGCCGGTCGCCTTGCATCTACCGGAGAGATCGGCGTGGCCGACGGCAACGGGTGGGGCGGTCTGCGTTTTGAACTGCTCGACCCCAATGCGAAGGTCGACGTCGGAGACAAGATCGTAACTTCGGGCTATGACGGAGGTCTCTACCCGTCGGGACTTCCCATCGGGGCGGTCGTGGATGCGCCGCCGACCGGCTCGAACCTCACTCGACTGGTTTCTGTGCAGCCGTTCGTCGACTTCTCCAGCCTTGACTACGTGTTGCTGGTTACGGGCGAACGTCCTGCGGGAGGGGGAACCAAGTGATCTGGCGGCGCGGGCTGCTGGTCGCCGTCCTGGCCGTGACCGGCTTGGCTCTTGAGACCAGCGTGTTTGGGTGGATGTCCCTCGTCGGGGCGAAGCCTGAGCTGTTGCTGCTGGTGACAGTTGCCCTCGCGATGGGGGAGGGGCCGGAGATCGGAGCCATCGCCGGGTTCTTTATGGGGTTGGCGACGGATTTGGTGTCAGAGCCCCCGCACGGGGTGACGGCGCTGGTCTTTGTGCTGGTTGGGTATGCGGTGGGACGGATTCGGTCGCAGCTACAGTCGGCGGGGGCCATGACGCCGATGTGGGTGGTGCTGACGGCGACTTTCGTCGGCTCTCTTGCACTTGCCGGGATCGGGTTCTTGTTCGGGCAGGAGTTCACGGCGCCGCTGCGTATCGTGCGTCGGGCGGCGCTGGTTTCTGCCTATAACGCGCTTCTGACGCCGTTCGTGTATCCGGTCGTGAAGAGGCTTGCTGCTCGAGTGCGCCCCAAGGGCGTGGTGGTGTGAACTACTCGGAGGACCGCACGCGCTTGCGGCTTGCCGTCATCGGTCTCGTCATCTTGTCCATGTTCGCGGTGCTGCTGGCGCGCCTGTGGTTCCTGCAAGTCCTTGCCGGTCCCACGTTTGCGGCTCAGGCCACGCGCAACCATGTTCGGCTGGTGCGTCAGGCTCCGCCGCGTGGACGGATCCTGGATCGAAACGGCGTCGTTCTGGTCGGGAACCGGACCGCGCTGTCGGTCGGGGTGCGTCGCGAGGACTTCCCAAAGGACGTCGGCGAGGCTGCGGTGATCAAGAAGCGGCTGTCGAAACTGCTCGGCATCTCGGTCGCCGCGATCGAGGTTCGGATGAAAGACCGGCGGAAGTCCCCGTACGAGCCGGTCGTGATCGCCGAGGACGTCGATCCGACGACGATCTTCACGATCCGCGAGCGCCAGGAGGACTACCAGGGCGTCGAGACCATGGAGTTGCCGGTACGCGAGTACCCGAAGGGCTCGATTGCGGCTCACGTCTTGGGCTACGTCGGGGAGGTCAACGACCGAGAGCTGGGGAACCCGAAGTTCGCAACGACATACCGGCTGGGAGACGAGATCGGTCGCACTGGAGTCGAGCGCAGCTATGAGGAGTGGCTCCGGGGAACGCCGGGGCTGCTCAAGCTCGAGGTCGATGCGCGTGGTCAAGTTCTGCGCTCGCTGGGTCGTCGTGACCCTGTCCCCGGAGGCGACCTGCAGTTGTCCGTCGACCTCGAGGTCCAGCGCGTTGCCGAGGAGGCGCTCGTGCAGGGGATCGCGCGCGCGCGCGGACAGGTCTTCCGCGAGGATGGAAAGCACTTCAAGGCTCCGGCGGGTGCCGCCGTCGTGCTCGACGCCAAGAGCGGCGAGGTCATTGCGATGGCGAGCAACCCGACCTACGACCTGCGTCGGTTCGTCGGCGGTGTCGCATCGAGTTACTTCGCGACCCTGAGTGATCCCGAGGGCGATCTTCCCCTTTACAACCGGGCCGCTCAGGCCTCGTATCCACCGGGGTCCACGTTCAAGCCGATCATCGCAACCGCGGCGCTTTCCTCGGGCGCTGCGACTCCCGGTGGGATGTATCCGTGCCTGACCCAGTACCGCTTTGGGGACCGGGTGTTCCGTAACTGGCGCGCGCGCAACACAACGATTTCGCTGGCGCAGGCGCTGATCGAGTCGTGCGACACGGTCTTCTACAACTTCGCCGCCGACTGGTGGCGCGTTGAGTACGCGGCGGAGAAGGCCGGGAGGCGCCCGAAGGAGATCATGCAGGCATGGGCTCGCAAGTTCGGGCTCGGGACCCCCACAGGGATCGATTTGCCGAGCGAGGGGTCCGGGCGAGTTCCCGACCGCGCGTACCGAAAGCGGGCCTGGGAGGCCAACCGCGAGGATTACTGCAAGAAGTACCGTGCCACGAAACTTCCGTTGTGGGAGGACCTCTGCGTGCGCGGGTTCCTTTGGCGGCCGGGTGACTCGATCAACATGTCGATCGGCCAGGGGGACGTGGAAGCCACGCCGTTGCAGATGGCAGTCGTGTACGCCGCGCTCGCCAACGGCGGCAACGTTGTCACGCCGCACTTGGGACTGAAGGTTGTGCGCGACGACGGAACCGTGGTCAAGAAGGTGAAGCCGGTTACTCGCTTGGTCGTGAAGGCGCCGGCGCAGGTGCGGCGATATGTCGAGAGCGCGCTGCGCAACGTTGTCGAGGGTGGGACGGCCAGCTTCCCGTACCGGGGTTGGCCGGTGGCTGAGATCCCGATGGCCGCGAAGACAGGGTCCGCCGAGATCGCAGGAAAGCAGCCTTTCTCCTGGTTCGCTTCGTACGGCCCGGTCGGAGACCCTCGCTACGTGGTCGTCGCGGTGGTCGAACAGGCTGGGTTCGGAAGCCAGGTAGCCGGTCCGGTCGTTCGACGAATCATGGACGAGCTTTTTGATCAGACTCCTTTGCCGATTGTTTTCGGGGAAAGGAGCGATTGATGATGGGGTCGGCTGAACGGATTGGGCGCGCGCGTCGCGCCGGGTTGCGCGCGTCCGGAATTGCGTCGAAGGCTCCGATCCGGCACTTGGACCCGACGCTTGTTCTCACGGCGTTCGCGCTGACCGCGTTCGGCAACCTCATGGTCTATAGCGCTTCGTTCAGACGTTTGGAGAACGACGGCTTGTCCCCGCGTTATCTGTTGAACCGCCAACTGATGTTTTCGTTGCTCGGCGTTGTGGTGATGGTTGTGATGGCGTCGTTCAGTTACCGGCGCCTAAAGACCTGGGGCCCGGCTGCCTATGTCGGCGGGGTGCTCGCGCTCTTCGCCGTGCTTTCTCCCATCGGATCGTCGGCCAAGGGCGCGCAGCGTTGGATCGGCATGGGGTTCTTTCAGATGCAGCCGTCGGAGTTCATGAAGGTTGCGACGCTCGTGGTGCTCGCGCTGTACATGTCGGAACGGCGAGGGAGTCTCGGTCTGCCGGAAGCGGTGCGGGCGATCGCCCTCATTGTCCCGCCGGGCTTGTTGATCTACGTCCAGCCCGACTTGGGAACGCTTCTGGTGATCCTGGCCGTGCTGCTCGCACTGCTCGTCGTCGGGGGAACCAAGGGTCGGGTACTGCTGCTCATCGCAGTCATGGGGATCGCGAGCATCGTCGGGGTCTTGCACGCGGGGGTGTTGAAGGACTACCAGGTGGCCCGTCTCACTGGATTCTTGGACCCGTCTGCGGACACCCAGCGCACCGGTTACAACCTGAATCAGGCTCGAATATCGGTGGGTTCGGGTCAGATCGTTGGGAAGGGCTTGTTCAGCGGAACGCAAACTAATCTGGACTTCGTTCCCGAAGTCCATACGGACTTCATCTTTACCGCAGTTGCCGAAGAGACCGGGTTCATAGGCGCCGTGGTCTTGCTTGGGTTGTTCGCGATCTTCATCTGGAGAGGGCTGCGGATCGCGATGCTGTCGAAAGACCGTTTTGGCGCGCTTCTCGCGACGGGCGTCGTCGCGACGATCGCGTTTCAGATGTTCGTAAACATCGGCATGACGATTGGCGTCTCGCCGATTACCGGGATTCCGCTGCCGTTCGTTTCCTACGGCGGTTCGTCCATGCTCACGACGTACGTGGCGACTGGGATCCTGCTCAACGTGCACATGCGCCGGCTCGTTTAGGCGCGGAGGAAGGCAGAACATGGAATACGAAGTGAACGAAACACCCGAGGGCGCGGCGCAGCCGGCGCCGGAGGTTCCGGCGGCTACGCCGCGTCCGGAGCCTGCCCGTCCTGAGCCCGCCCGTCCGGAGCCCGCCCGTCCGGCGGCGAACGAGCCGACAGCACCTCAGGAGGCGGCAGCACCGCCGGCGCCCAAGGAGCCGGCCCCTCCCGTGCGGCAAGAGGCGCCCGGGCAGCAGGAATCGTCCGCGGCGGCTCCGGCTGCCCCCCGCGCGCCGCGTCCACCGCGTCCACCGCGTCCACCGCGCGCCCCCGCGCGCCCGGCGACGCAGGGCGACGGCCGGGACGACGACGGCGAAAGCTCGGATGATTCAACTGAGGACTTGCCGGCGAGTGGCGGGCCGGCGACTGAGGGGTCTGGGGCCCCGAAGCGTCGCAGGCGCGGGCGGCGGGGTGGAAAGCGTCACCGCAAGAAGCCCGCTGCCGGTACCGGTGCTGCGGAAGGAACCCCCGCAGGGGGTGACTCCAGTGTTGAAGGAGCGACCGCTGCCGAGACGGGCGGGACTGCCGAGGGCGGCGCGATCACTGAGAAGACGCAGCCCGCAGGAACCCGGAGCCCGTCGGCGGCTCCGCGGCCGCCTCGCCCACGGCAGCCGCGCGCGCGTGTTCAGCCGGTCCCGACTGCGGATGCCTCGCAAGAGACCGGCGAGGTGCGACAGTCCTCTGCACCTGAGGTCCAGGCGACCGACACCGCGGCGGAAACAGCGTCGGGGGAGTCGGCCGAAGGTGAGAAGCCGGCGACCGCGGCGCGCCGTCGTCGCCGTCGTGGCCGTGGGGGATCGAAGAAGCCGGTTGTCGAGGGAGCGGAAGCTTCTGAGACAGGGCCTGCGGAGAAGGCCTCCGGGGATGCCGGCGCGCCTAGGGCGCGCACGCCGAAGGGAACTGCGCCGAGGGGAGGCAAGACGCCGGCGAAGACCCCGGCGAGGCCCGCCAAGGCGAAGTCCGACGATGCGTCTGCAGGCAAGCCTGAGAGCAAGTCCAAGACCGACGATGCTAAGGCCGGGGGCTCGACACGTCTGGCCGCGCGTGCCCTGCGCAAGGATCGCCAGCGCGGACAGCGGCGACGGCCGCAGCGGCTGACCGAGGAGGAAGCCCAGCGCCTGCGCGGCGGCGTCAAGACCATGCTGGTGCACGAACACGACCGCACACAGATCGCCGTGCTCGAAGAGGGAGTGCTCATCGAGCACTACGTCGCGCGCAAGGGACTGAAGACGTCTCTCGCGAACAACGTGTTTCTCGGCCGAGTGCAGAACGTTCTGCCGGGCATGGAGGCGGCGTTCGTCGACTTCGGTCGCGGACGCAACGGAGTGCTGTACGCCGGTGAGGTGAACTACTCCGCCGAGGACCTCGAGGGTGAGGCGCCGCGAATCGAGAAGGTGCTAAAGCCGGGGCAAGCACTGATGGTGCAGATCACCAAGGAGCCGATCGGGGCCAAGGGCGCGCGCCTGACCACTCAGATCTCCCTTGCCGGTCGTTACATGGTTCTTGCGCCCGAGCAGCAGATCACCGGGATCTCGCGCCGTCTTGCCGAGGGAGAGCGCGCGCGCCTGCGCCAGTTCTTAAAGGACCTTGCCCCCAAGGATCACGGCGTGATCATCCGGACCGCTGCCGAGGGCGCCACCAAGGAGGCACTCGAGCGGGACTTGAACAACCTGCTCAAGATCTGGGACGGCATTCAGAAGGCTGCAAAGAAGGCCAAGGCGCCGCACCTGCTGTACGCCGAGCCGGAACTGGTCAGCAGAATCCTGCGCGACATCTTCGCCGACGATTTCGAAAAGATCGTGGTCGACTCACGGTCGGTGTACGACGAGATCCGCGCGTACTTGGAGGATACGGCGCCGGACTTGCTGGATCGTCTAGAGCTTCACGACGCCCCGTTGCCGTTGTTCGAGCAATACCGGGTCACCGAGCAGATCCACAAGGCGTTGGAGCGCAAGGTCTGGCTTCCCTCCGGAGGATCGCTGGTCATCGACCGGACCGAGGCGATGACGGTTATCGAT
Source organism: Actinomycetota bacterium (assembly GCA_041658565.1). Taxonomy (NCBI): domain Bacteria; kingdom Bacillati; phylum Actinomycetota; species Actinomycetota bacterium. The sequence goes on from JBAZZY010000018.1 coordinate 43,694, forward strand.
GTGAACACCGGGAAGTTCACCGGGAAGGGGTCGAACCTGGAAGAAACGGTCTTTTTGAACAACAAGGAGGCTGCGGAAGAAGTCGCCCGGCAACTGCGCCTGCGCGACATCGGGGGCATCATCGTCATCGACTTCATCGATATGATCGACCCTAAGAACCAGCAGGAACTCCTTCGGACCCTCAAGCGCGCGCTCTCCCGCGACAAGACGCGGAGCCAGGTATTTGAGGTCTCGAACCTCGGGCTCGTCGAGATGACGCGCAAGAAGGTGTCCGAAGGCCTCCTGGAGGCGTTCAGCGAACCGTGCCCCAACTGTGAGGGACGCGGTATCGTCATCACCCACGAGATTGACTGACGGAGGTCACGCAGATGCCATACGCGATCATCAGAGCCGGCGGACACCAAGAGAAGGTGACACCCGGCGAGCAGATCACCGTCGACCGCTTGAAGCAGGAGGTCGGCGAGGAAGTGACCTTCGCCGTACTCGCGTTCGCCAAAGAGGGCGAGACGCTTGTCTCGGACAAGAAGGCGCTGGCGGAAATCAAGGTCGTCGGCAAGGTCGTCGAGCACCTCAAGGGCGACAAGATCGACGTCTTCCAGTACCGGAACAAGACGGGGTACCGGCGCCATACTGGTCACCGCCAGCCACTGACGCTGGTGGAGATCGCCGAGATCCGTGCCGGCGGCGAGGTCTTTGCGGCTGCACCGGCTGCACCGGCTTCACCGGCTGTCGAGCCGGAGGCTCCGGCCAAGGGCTGACCAGTGTGCGCGCGCGGGCCGGTCGCGGCCGCCGCGCGACTCTGATAGCCTGTCGGACGCTATGGCGAGCAAAAAAGGCGGTTCCAGCACCCGGAACGGGCGCGACTCGAACCCGCAGTATCTCGGAGTCAAGAGGTACGCGGGACAGGTCGTGACGGCCGGGTCCATCCTCGTGCGTCAGCGCGGGACGAAGATTCACCCCGGCACCAACGTCGGGAAAGGGCGCGACGACACTCTGTTCGCTCTTACCGCCGGCACGGTCAGCTTCAGGGCGCGCGCCGGCCGCAAGCTCGTCGACATCGTTCCGGCTTCCTAAGGACGCTCTCGCGCCGCCGTCCCCCCTGGAGGGGGCCGCGTGGTTGCTACCATGCTTCCCATGGAAGGAATCTTTGTTGATGAAGCGCGTATCTATGTAGCCGGCGGTGACGGCGGGAACGGCTGCAGTTCCTTCCTTCGTGAGAAGTTCCGTCCCAAGGGGCGCCCGGACGGCGGCAACGGCGGCAACGGCGGCAACGTGCTGATGCGGGTCGATGCGAACGTGGCCACCTTGAGCGATTTGGCTCGCAACCCCCATCAGCGCGCCGAGCGCGCGCGCAACGGTCAGGGGCGCGACAAGCACGGCGGTGCGGGGGCGAATCGCGTCTTGCTGGTTCCCAATGGCACCGTGGTGCGCGACGAAAGCGGAGAGTTGATCGCCGACCTCGTCGGCGTAGGGACCGAGATCGTCGTGGCGCGCGGAGGGCGCGCGGGGCGTGGCAACGCAGCTTTGGTGACGCCGAAGCGCCGCGCGCCGGGCTTCGCGGAGCGCGGAGGGGCCGGCGAGGTTCGGTCGCTGTTGCTCGAGTTGAAGGTCTTGGCCGACGTTGGACTCGTCGGGTTCCCCAACGCGGGGAAGTCTTCGCTCATCTCGCGTCTGTCCGCGGCACGTCCGAAGGTCGCCGCGTATCCGTTCACGACACTGACCCCTAACCTCGGCGTAGCCGAGGCCGCCGGCGCGCGCTTTGTCGTCGCCGACGTACCCGGCCTGATCGAAGGGGCCTCGACGGGCAAGGGGCTGGGCTTGGCATTTCTGAGGCACCTGGAGCGATGCCGGGTGCTGTGCTTTGTTCTGGATGTGTCCGCGCCGGAGGACCCGGCGGAGGCTCTCGCAGCTTTGCGGGCGGAGTTGAACGCCCACGCGCCGGAGTTCGACGAGCGCCCCGGCGTGGTCGTCGCGAACAAGATCGACGTCGACGGCACTACCGAGGCGGTTGCCGCGGCCGAGCGAGCGGCCACAACGGACGGATTCGGGTTCGTCGCGGCCTCGGCGCTGCGTGGAGACGGAACTGAGGATTGCTTGCGCCTGCTCGGCGATGCTGTTGCTCGCGCCAACGAGCAGAGCACGATCGTCTCGCACAGGTTGATCAAGATTCGTCCCGAGGAGCAGGCGGTCGTGGTTGAGCGCGAGGACGAAGGCTGGCGCGTTCGCAGCGAGCGAGCGGCCCGCGTGCTCGAGCGGTTCGACATCACCAATCCGGAGGCGCTTGCGTACGTTCAGGAGCGTCTCATCTCGATCGGCGTCGAGGAGGCGCTCGCGCGCGCCGGTGCCCGTATCGGCGATGAGGTGCGGATCGGGGACTACGTGTTCGACTTCACGCCAGAGGGACAGGCAGGAGCGAAGTGATCCGTGAGGGGCTGAGCGTCCGCCGTCTGGTCGTCAAGGTCGGTTCGTCCAGCCTTGCCGGAGCCGACGGGCGTCTGGACGACGCTCAGGTGCGCGCGCTTGCCGGCGAGTTGGCGGCCGTGCGCCGCAACGGGGTGTCGGTGGTGCTCGTGTCTTCCGGTGCGATCGCTGCCGGACTGGATCCGCTTGGGATGCGGCGCCGCCCGAGTGACATTCCGAGCCTGCAGGCCGCAGCGAGCGTCGGACAGGGGTTGTTGATGCACGCGTATCAGCGCGCGTTCGCGCGCCGGCGCGCGCCGGTCGGGCAGGTGCTGCTTACACAGGACGACTTCATTCGTCGCAAGGGGTATCTGAACGCGCATCACGCGCTGGAGCGACTGCTCGAACTCGGCGTGGTCCCGATCGTCAACGAGAACGACACCGTCGCGGTTGATGAGATCAGGTTTGGAGACAACGACAGGCTGGCGGCGCTCGTCTCAATGATGCTGCGCGCCGATCTGCTCGTGATCTTGTCGGACGTTGACGGCGTCTACTCGGCGGATCCGAAGCAGCGCGGCGCGCGTTTGCTGACTCGGGTGGATGATCTCGCGACGCTCAGCGAACTACGCATGGGCAAGGCGAGTTCGCCTTTGGGCTCCGGTGGCATGGCGAGCAAGGTGGAATCCGTGCGAGTCGCAGGCGCAGCGGGAACCGGCGTTGTGATCGCCAACGCGCGTACACCAAACATCTTGCGGCGGATCTTGGCCGGCGAGGAGATCGGCACGTTCTTCCCTGCACACCGAGGGCGCGGCAGAAGCCGCAAGTTGTGGATCGAGTTCGCTCAGAACACGCGTGGCACGATCATCGTCGACGAAGGAGCCAAGCAGGCTCTGGTTTCGGCCGGAAAGAGTCTGTTACCTGCCGGCGTTCGAGGGCATCGCGGATCCTTCGCGATCGGCGATGCGGTCGAGGTTGCCGGACCCGACGGAGCGGTGTTCGCGAAGGGCATCTCCAACTACGGCGCGGATGAGATTCCCGAGATCCAGGGGTCAAGCATCAGAAACGGCGGACGAGAGATCATTCACCGGGATTCCCTGGTGATCCTGAGCGACGGAGCGAACCGGCGATGAGCGAAGTCCTGGAGATCGGCAAGCGAGCGAAAGCGGCGGCTGCCGGTCTGGCGGCCGCGTCGAGTGCGCGCAAGAGCGAGGCCCTGGAGCGGATTGCGGCGGCATTGATCGAACGCGCCGACCAGATCCTGATCGCGAACACCGACGATGTGACTCGGGCGCAGGAGGAAGGCGTTACCGGTGCGCTGATCGACCGGCTGATGCTGACGCCGGGGCGCATCGAAGCGATGGCGCAGGCGCTGCGCGATCTCATCGGGTTGAAAGACCCTGTGGGTGAAGTCCTGGAGGGCTGGACGCTTCCGAACGGCGTACACATCGACAAGGTGCGCGTGCCGTTGGGTGTCGTCGGCATCATTTACGAGGCTCGGCCGAACGTGACGGTCGACGCGGCGGGTTTGTGCCTGAAGTCGGGCAACGCGTGCATTCTGCGTGGTTCGCGAAGTGCGATCTCGTCGAACATCGTCTTGGCGCGCATCATCGACGAAGCGGCATCGTCGGCGGGGCTACCGCCGGGAAGTGTGCAGTTGATTCCTTCGACCGATCGCGAGAGCGCGAAGGAACTCATGCGCATGCGCGACTTCGTCGACGTGCTGATTCCTCGTGGTGGCGCCGATCTGATTCGCGCGGTCGTGGAGGAATCCACCGTGCCGGTCATCGAGACCGGAGTTGGGAATTGCCATATTTACGTTGATGAGAGCGCGGACTTCGACAAGGCCGTCGGGATTATCGTCAATGCCAAGACCCAGCGTCCGGGTGTGTGCAACGCGGCGGAGTCGATGCTGGTGCACCGGGCGGTTGCGGCGGAGTTTCTGCCGCGCGCGCTGGCCGAGTTACACGCGCGCGGGGTGGAGATCCGCGGCGACGAGACCGTGCGAGGGATCGACTCGGCTGCCGTCGCGGCGACCGAAGACGATTGGCGTGCGGAGTTCCTCGACCTGATTCTTGCGGTGAAAGTCGTGGATTCGCTCGATGAAGCGATTGCTCACGTGAATCGCTACGGCACCCACCACAGTGACGCGATCGTGACGCAGGACTACTCGGCGGCCCGCACCTTCACGTTGCGTGTGGACTCGGCGTGCGTGATGGTCAATGCGTCCACGCGGTTCTCTGACGGAGGAGAGTTCGGGTTCGGTGCCGAGATCGGTATCTCCAACCAGAAGTTGCACGCACGCGGTCCGATGGCGCTCCCCGAGCTCACGAGCTACAAGTATGTGGTTACCGGCGAAGGGCAGGTGCGCGCGTGAGTCTGAAGCAGGAGCGACTGGAAGCCGAAGACGCCGGCTGGCGCGCGCTGTGTGCGCGACTCGACCGGCTCTCGGTGCAGGACTGGGAGCGTCCGGGAGCCGCGGGGGAGTGGACCCCGAAGCACGTCGTCGCTCACATTGCGTGTTGGCAAGCGGAGGCGGTGCAGTTCCTCGAGGTGCTTCGCGAGGGGGGCACTCCGCGCTGGCCCGATGTCGAGGAGTTCAACGCCGAGGCGTATGCGCAATGCAGGGACATGACGTTGAGAGAGGTTCAGGCAATGTCGGGGGCGGCGCGCCACCGGTTTCGTGAGGAGATCGTACTGATGGCCGAGCCTATCCCCGACAAGCACGCGCGCGCGATAGCCAATTGCGGCGAGAACCACTATGCAGAGCATGGCTCGCACCTCGACGCGTTCTTGGAGAGCCTGTGAGCGGCCGGCGCTTCTCGACGGTCGCCGGAGTTTCTGAGCGCCTGTCGTCGGTCGGGTACCTCACCGACGAAGCGATTGCGACTGTGGTATTCCTGGCCGACCGTCTCGGTAAGCCGGTTCTCGTGGAGGGTCCTGCCGGCACGGGGAAGACCGAGCTCGCCAAGGCGGTTGCTGCGGCTCTTGGAGCGAAGCTGATTCGCTTGCAGTGCTACGAAGGCCTTGATGAAGCCAAGGCGCTGTACGAGTGGAACTATAAGAAGCAGTTGCTGCGCATTCAGGCCGAGCAGGGCCGGGAGTTGTCGTGGGAGGACGTCGAGACCGATCTATTCACCGAGGATTTCTTACTGGAGAGGCCGCTGCTGTCGGCGATTCGCCAGGACGAGCCGACGGTCCTGCTGATCGACGAGATCGACAAGGTGGACTTCGAGTTCGAGGGGCTTTTGCTGGAGATCCTCAGTGATTTTCAGGTCTCGATTCCCGAATTGGGCACAATTGCGGCGAAGCAAATCCCGTTTGTGTTCTTGACGTCGAACAACTCGCGCGAGTTGTCCGAGGCGCTCAAGCGGCGGTGCCTGTATCTCTACCTGGATTACCCGACCCTCGAGCGCGAGCGCGACATCGTTCTATCCCGGATCCCCGAGATCCCGGAAATCCTCGCCGATCAGATCGTGCGCATCGTGCGCAGCATTCGCCAACTCGAGCTGAAGAAGGCTCCCTCGATCGCCGAGACCCTCGACTGGGCGAACACATTGCTGCACCTCGGGATCACCTCGCTGGATTCCGACGCGTTGCGCATGACGATGACCGCGCTGCTGAAGTTCCAGACCGACGTCGAACGGGTTTCGGGGCACCTGAAGATCCCGCCGCGACCGAGCGACAACTGATGCTCCCCGCCCTTTTGGACTTCGTGCGCGCGCTGCGGCGTGCGGGCGTTCCGGTGGCGGTTTCCGACGACCTAGACGCGATGCGCGCGCTGGCCTTCATCCCAATGCAGGACCGGACGGCGTTCCGCGCGACTCTGGCGACGACGATGATCAAGAACGAGGCGCATCGTCCCGCGTTCGACACCTTGTTTGATCTGTACTTCGGAACCGGCAGAGGACCGGAGGCGCTCGAGCGGCGCGACTCCGAGGATGAGCCGCCTTCGAGCGAAGAGGACTACCTCGAGGAGTTGTTTCGCGCGATGCTCGCCGGTGACCAGGAGGCGTTGCGAGACCTGGCCCGGCGCGCGGTCGCGCAGTTCGGCCGCGTAGAGACCGATCGCGCGGGATCTCCCTACTTCGAGTACCGGGTCTTCCGCGTCGTGGATCTCAACACTTTGATGGGCCGGATGATGCGCGAGATGGGGCAAGGTCGCGATCCAACGCCGCTTGAGGAGCGCCTGTGGCGGGACGAGGTGGAGGCGCGCGCGCGCCGGTTCCGCGAGGAGGTGCAGTCCGAGGTTCGTCGCCGTCTGGCCGAGCACAAGGGCGCCGAGCGCGTCGCCAAACACGCGGTGCGCCCCCTTCCTGAGGACTTGGAGTTCGTGCGGGCGACGCGCGACGAGATCCTGCAGTTGCGACGCGCGATCGGTCCGCTGGCGCGGCGCCTGGCCACTCGCTTGGCGATGAAGCGTAAGCATGCTCGCCGCGGGCGCCTCGACGTGCGAAAGACGGTGCGCGCATCGCTGTCCACCGGAGGGGTTCCGTTCGAAACGCGGTTCCGTCATCGCAGTCCGCACAAGCCGGAGTTGTTTGTGCTTTGCGATATCTCAGGAAGCGTGTCGGCGTTTGCGCGCTTCACGCTGATGTTCGTGCATGCTTTTCAAGCTCAGTTCTCGCGGGTGCGTTCCTTCGTGTTCGTGGACACGCTCGACGAGGTAACGCACCTGTTCGAGCACGAAGACTTCCTTGCCGCCGTGGACAGAATGAACGCGGAAGCGCAGGTCGTCTGGCTCGACGGCCATTCCGATTACGGGACATCCCTTGAACGGTTTTGGTCGGACGCCGGCTCGGCTCTCGGTCCGCGCGCGAGCGTGCTCATCCTGGGTGACGCGCGCAATAACTACCGTGAGTCGGGGTCGTGGGTGATCAAGGAGATGCGCAAGAAGGCCAAGCGTGTCTACTGGTTGAACCCGGAGCCACGCCAGCACTGGGACACCGGGGATTCGATCGCCGAGGAATACGCTCGACACGCCGACGGCATGGTCGAGGTCCGCAACCTCCGCCAACTCGAGTCCTTCATCCAGCGCGTTT